>NZ_JAQISV010000014.1:0-155767 GCF_048569675.1 Geodermatophilus sp. CPCC 206100 | reverse complement strand
CCGGGAAGTTGGGCAGCGTGGACAGGTCGTTGCCGAAGCTCGCCGTCTCACTGGTGAACCGGTTCCCGGTCAACTGCATGCCATCACCGGAGTCACCCGCCAACCGGATGACGACGCGGTCCAGCTCGACGACGCTCTTGACGAACGGCACCGTGCCGCCCGCCGCGCTGGTGGGAACGGGCGGGTTGGTCGTGGTCATCAGTGGTGTACCTCCACCGGCCGAGGCTACGTGGCCCCTCGATCGACACGGGCCGTGACGAGAGTCACAGTTCGGGACGGCCGGGCGGACCCGGCACTCCTGATGGGCAACCCCCGCTGTCGGAGCGGCATTCCGTGACCGTCGTCCCACGACCGTGGCGGTCACCCCGGGGAACGGGGCCTCCGTGAGCGCCGTTGACCGGGGCGTGCAGCGCTGGAGCAACGGACTGAAGACCGCGGTCCTCCTCGGTCTCATGGGTGGGCTCATCCTCGCGGCCGGCGCGCTGATCGGCGGGCGCAGCGGCCTGCTCGTGGCCCTCGTGGTGGCCCTGGCGGTGAACGGCTACGCCTACCTCAACAGCGACAAGCTGGCGCTGCGTGCCATGCGCGCCTTCCCCGTCACCGAGACCCAGGCCCCGGCGCTGTACGGGATGGTGCGGGAGCTGGCCACCGCGGCCCGGCAGCCGATGCCCCGGCTCTACGTCAGCCCCACCGACCAGCCCAACGCCTTCGCCACCGGCCGCAACCCCCGCACGGCCGCGGTCTGCGTCACCCAGGGCATCCTCGAGCTGCTCGACCGGCGGCAGCTGCGCGCCGTCCTCGCCCACGAGCTGTCCCACGTCTACAACCGGGACATCCTGATCAGCTCCGTGGCCGGCGCGATGGCGACGGTGGTCACCTACCTGGCCCACATGGCGATGTTCGCGTCGATCTTCGGCGGCCGGGCCGACGACGACCGGGGCGGCGGCAACGCGCTGGGCAGCCTCCTGCTGGTGTTCCTCGGGCCGCTCGCCGCGGGCCTCGTGCAGATGGCGGTCAGCCGCAGCCGTGAGTACCAGGCCGACGCCTCCGGTGCCGCGCTCTCCGCCGACCCCATGGCCCTCGCGGACGCCCTCCGCGCGATCGAGCGGGGGGCGGCCGCCCGGCCGCTGCCGCAGGAGGACCGGCTGGTCACCCAGAGCCACCTGATGATCGCCAACCCGTTCCGCGGTCCCGGCCTGGCGAGCCTGTTCGCGACGCACCCGCCGATGGCCCAGCGCATCGCGCGGCTGGAGCAGATGGCCCGGGAGATCGACCGGCCCTGACGGCGGGCCCTATTGACATTCGATAGGTAACCATCGACCCTCGATCCGGCGCGGGCACCGGGACCCGCGGCTGCGGACGGGGGAGAGGCATGGACGACAACGCCGACGTGCTCGTCGTCGGTGCGGGGCTGGCCGGGCTGCACACGGCCACGCTGCTCGCCCGCCGCGGCCGGGACGTGCTGCTGGTCGAACGCCGGCCCCGCCTGACGGGCGCCATCCGCACCACGGGGATCTTCGTCCGGAAGACCCTCGACGACTTCCCACTGCCGCCCGAGTGCCTCGGGCCGCCGATCCGCCGCGTGGTGCTCTACCCGCCGGGGCTGCGCCGCCCGGTCGACCTGGTCAGCGATCGCGACGAGTACCGGGTCGGCGACATGGCGCCGCTCTACCTGGCGGCAGCCCGCGCCGCGACCGAGGCCGGTGTGCGGCTGTCGCTCGGGACCCGCTATGCGGGCCGGCGGGCCGGCGCCTTCCTCCTCGTCGGCCCGGAGGGGCCGACGACGGTGCGGGCGCGCTTCGTCGTCGGCGCCGACGGGGCCCGCTCCCGGGTCGCCCGCGACCTCGGCCTGGACCGCAACACCGCCCTGCTGGTCGGTGCGGAGGAGGTGTTCGAGGTGCCGGGCAGCGCGGAGCCCCCGACGTTCCACTGCGTGCTCGACCCCTCGCTGGCCCCCGGCTACCTGGCCTGGGTGGTGAACGACGGACGGCACGCCCACGTCGGTGTGGCCGGCTACGCCGACCGCTTCCCCGAGGGCCTGCGCCGGGCGGTGGCCCGGTTCGCCGCCTCCGCGCCCGGCCTGCACGGCGTCGACCGCCCCGAGGAGGTGGAGCGGCGCGGCGGCCCCATCCCCGTCGGCGGCCTGCTGCGCCGGATCGGCGGCGCGGACGGGCTCCTCGTCGGGGACGCGGCCGGTGCGGTGTCGCCGCTCACCGCGGGGGGTCTCGACCCGTGCCTGCGGCTGTCGGAGCTCGCCGCCGACGTCCTGGACGACGCCCTGCGGGCCGGGCGGCCCGACGCCCTGCGCCACTACGACGGCGCGGCCCTGCGGGCCGGCTTCCGCGGCCGGCTCCTCCTGCGTCACGGGCTGGCCCAGGTGCGCACCCCGGGCCTCGCGGCGGCGGCGTTCACCGTGCTCCGCACGCCCCTCGGGCGGGCCGCGGCCCGCCGGGTCCTCTTCGGTGACCGGTCCTTCCCCGGCCCGCGGCCGGAGGAGACGGTCCGCGCTGGTGCCCTGCAGGGCTCCCGCTGATCAGCGGTAGTTGTCGAACTGGAGCGCGACGTCGAGGTCCTTGTTCCGCAGCAGCTGCTGGACCGCCTGCAGGTCGTCACGCTTCTTGCCGGTGACCCGCAGCTGGTCGCCCTGGATCTGCGCCTGCACGCCCTTGGGCCCCTCGTCGCGGATGATCTTGGCGATCTGCTTGGCCTTGTCCGACTCGAGGCCCTGCTTGATCCGGGCGGAGATCTTGTAGGAGCGGCCCGAGGACTGCGGCTCGTCGGCATCGAGGGCCTTGAGGGAGATGCCCCGCTTGACGAGCTTCTCCTTGAAGACGTCGAGCGCGGCGGAGACCCGCTCCTCGGTGTCGGCGCTCAGGCTCACGCCCTCCTCGCCGGCCCAGGCGATGGCGGCGTTCGTGCCGCGGAAGTCGAAGCGCTGGGCGAGCTCCTTGGCGGCCTGGTTGAGGGCGTTGTCGACCTCCTGGCGGTCGACCTTGCTCACCACGTCGAAGGACGAGTCGGCCATCTGGGGGTGCTCCTCTCGGTGCGCCACCCGTCGTCGGGCCCCGGGGGGACACCGGACGGACCGGGTGACGGCGTCTTGTACGCTTCCTCCCCGTACCACCACGGCGGGTTGCCCGAGTGGCCAATGGGAGCGGACTGTAAATCCGTCGGCTTAGCCTACGAAGGTTCAAACCCTCCACCCCCCCCCGATCCGGCACAGGCCCCGGCCCCCGGCGGAGGTGGGGGGCCTGTCGGCGTCTCAGGCGACGGTGGGGGCGCGGGCGCTGGCGACGGCGCTGCGCTCGAGCGGCTCCCCGCCCAGGAACAGCCACCCGAAGGCGATCTCCACCTGCCGGGTGCAGGTGACCGTGACCTCGACGCCGTCGGTCTCGGTCGCCCACGCGTCGAGCCGGCTCCCGCCGTCGGCCAGCTGGTCGGCGACGGCGGCCTGGGTGCTCGCCCGCGTGAGGGGCAGGGCGGTACCCGCGCCCGCCGCGTAGAGCGCTGCCTCGTCGGTCGCGTTCGCCGCCGCGAGGGCCGCGCCGTCGCAGACGGACTGGACCTCCTGCTGCTCGAGGAAGGCGTCGGAGGCCGCGATGGCGCCGAAGGCCATGAGTGCGGCCACCAGCCAGCACACCAGGACCAGCGGCAGCGTCGAGCCCCGCTCGGCAGCCTCTCCTCTCGTCCGCACCGGGGCAGCGTAGGGGGCGTCCCACCTGTCCAGGAGCTGTGGACGCCGGTGGGGGACGGGTGTGGACGGCGCGACGGCCGGGCCGACGACGCGGGGGCGGCCTGTGGACGACGGGGGAACACGCCCGACCGGCGACACGCCAGGCCCCACCCGTCACACTCACCCCGTGGGCCACCCGGATCACGCGTTCGGGTGACCGACCGCCACATTCGGCAACACAGGGTGACGACATAGCGGAACGTCACGCCGTCGTGATCTTCCGTGCTTGCCTCGAATGGGTGACAGGCAGCAATCTCTCCGGCGCGGTCCGTACCGAACGACGCTCTGCCCCCGCGCCTGGGTGACTGCCGCGCTCTTGGAGCAGTCCTTCATGCCTGAGGAGGCGTCATGAACGAGGTCCAGACTTCCGTCCTGTCCCGTGGTAGCCGGTGGAGCCGTGGTAGCCGGTGGAGCCGTGGCAGCCGGTGGAGCCGCGGCAGCCGCTGGAGCTGATCCGGGCCTGACCCCGGTAGGGGGGCGGTCGGCCACGCGTGCCGACTGCCCCCTTGGGGTGGGACGAGGCCTGGGAACGGGCCGGGAGTGACCCGGTTGCCTGTTAGCCTTCCGCCCGCAATCCTCCCACTCCCGAGGAACCGGGTGACCGTGGCCGAACTCGATCCGAGCGCGCCCGCGCGGTGGTCGGCGTTCCGCCAGCCTCCCGTGGTGGCCGCTGTGGTCATCGCTCTCGCGCTGCCCTTCGTCATGCACCTGGCGGGGACGGCGGTGCGACCCGTCGCGCTCTGGGCCGTGCCCGCCTTCTTCGTCGCGTTCCTCGTCGCCGAGTCGCTCACGCTGGCCGTCGAGCTGCGGTCGCACACCATCTCCTGCTCGGTCGCAGAGGCGGTCCTCGTCCTCTCCCTGGTCGAGATGGGCGGCGCCTGGACGGCCGTGGCCTGCGCCGGCGCGATCGGCGCGATCAGTGCGCGGGACCGCCTGCCGGCGGCGAAGATCCTCACCAACGTCGCGATGACCGTCGTCCAGGTCGGGGTCGCCGTCCTCCTCCTGCAGCACCTGCCGGTCGGTGCGATCAGCGACCCGCTGACCTGGCTGAGCTACCTCACGGCGGTCATCCCGGCGACCGCGGTGGGCACGCTGATCATCGTCGGCGCCATCATCGTCACGCAGGGCAACCCCGGCCGCGCCATGCTGGCGGGCCTCTTCGTCCCCGTGCTCGTCGTGTACCCGATCTCGGTGGTCATCGGCCTGGTCGCCGCGCTGGTGCTGGACCGGACGGCGTGGGCCTGGCTGTTGCTGCTCCCGGTCCTGCTGATCCTGGGGCTGCTCTACCGCCGCTTCGCCCGGGTGACCCGTGAGGGCGAGACCCTGCACCGGGTCTACGAGTTCGCCCGGCGCGTGGAGCAGGTCG
Organism: Geodermatophilus sp. CPCC 206100; assembly: GCF_048569675.1. Classification (NCBI taxonomy): domain Bacteria; kingdom Bacillati; phylum Actinomycetota; class Actinomycetes; order Geodermatophilales; family Geodermatophilaceae; genus Geodermatophilus; species Geodermatophilus sp. CPCC 206100. The sequence continues at coordinate 150,668 of NZ_JAQISV010000014.1, read as the reverse complement.
GCTCCGACGAGGACGGCACCCGGCGGATCGTCGAGGCCGTCAAGGAGCTGCTCAACGCCGACCGCGTGGCGCTGTGGCTGCCGCCCTACCTCGACGAGGGGCCGCGGCTGGTCGTGGCGGCCGACGACGGCCGCAGTTGGTACGACGGGCCCAGCGACCCCGACGACCTCATCCGCCGGCGGGCCACCGACGGCTCGGTGGACGGCCCGGTGCTCGTCTCGCTGGCACGGGCGACCGAGGCCGAGGCCGCCGCCCTCGCCCGGCGCGGCGCCGCGGACCTCCTGGCCGCGCCCGTGGCCACCGCGGCCGGTGAGCCCGGGTACCTGGAGATCTGCGACCGGCGCAGCGACGTCGTCTCCTTCGTGGACGGCGACCGCGCCGCGCTGGACTCGATGCTCACGCACGTCAACGCCGCCATCCGGCAGCAGCAGCTGCTCACCCAGATCCGCTACGACGCCGACCACGACCGGCTCACCGGCCTGCCCAACCGGCAGCGCCTGGCGGTCGAGATCGACCAGCTGCTGGCCGCCGACCCGGTCGCCGGGCGCGCGGGCCTCATCCTGGCCGCTCTCGACAACTACACCGAGGTGACCGACACCCTCGGGCACGCGGCCAGTGACGAGCTGCTGCTGGTGACCGCCGGACTGCTGCGCGAGCACGCCCCGCCGCAGGCGCTGGTGGCGCGCATGGAGGGCGAGCAGTTCGCCGTCCTGCTGCCCGGGCTGTCCCTGGCCGCCACCGAGCGGGCCGCGCGGCGGCTGCGGGAGGCCACCTCCACCCGCGCCCGCGTGGCCGGGCTCGACCTCGAAGTCACGCTCTCCATCGGCGTGGCCGCGGCTCCGGTCCACGGCACCGACGCCGGCACGCTCATGCAGCGGGCCGACGTCGCGCTGCTGGCCGGCTCCGGCTCCAGCGGCGTGGCCAGCTACCACCCGGTGCTCGACCAGCAGAGCCTGCGCCGCCTGCAGCTGGGCACCGAGCTCGAGCTGGCGATGGCCGAGGGGCAGATCAGCGTCGTCTTCCAGCCGATCATCGACGCCCGCACCTCCGACATCGTGTCGGTCGAGACGCTGGTCCGGTGGGCCCATCCGCGCTACGGCGCGATCGCCCCCGACGACTTCATCCACCTGGCCGAGCAGATCGGCCGCATCGGCCTGCTCACCGACCACGTGCTGGACCTGGCCCTGGCGCGCTGCCGCAAGTGGCTGGACCAGGACATCGCGTTGTGCGTAGCCGTCAACCTCTCCGCGCGCTGCCTGACCGAGCCGGACCTGGTCGACCGGGTCCGGCGGGCGCTGCGGCGGCACGGCGTCCCGGGGGAGCTGCTCACCTTGGAGCTCACCGAGGGCAGCGTCGTCGACGACTCGGTGCGCAGCAGCACGGTGCTGGCCGACCTGCACGCCCTGGGCCTGCGGCTGTCGATGGACGACTTCGGCACCGGCTACTCGTCGCTGTCCCAGCTGCGCCAGCTGCCCATCGACGAGGTGAAGATCGACAAGTCCTTCGTGCTGGGGATGTCCACCAGCCAGGGCGAGTCGTTCATCGCCCGGTCGATCATCGAGCTGGCGCACAACCTGGGCCTGCGCGTGGTGGCCGAGGGCGTCGAGGACGAGCTCACCCGCAACCTGCTGGCCGAGATGGGCTGCGACAAGCTGCAGGGCTTCCTGGTCAGCCGCCCGCTGCCCGACGAGCGGCTGGAGAGCTGGATCCTGGCGCGCACCGGCGTCCGCTCGGCCGCTCCCGGTGCGCCGCACCGCCGGCTGTTCGTCCGCACCTGAGAAGGACCTCCCTGCCCCCACCGCTCGCAGGCTCGCCGGGGGGCCCCTGCAGGGAGGCTGAAGGCGTCGGGTACAGTTCTCGACGGCTCCGGCCACCGCCCCTTTAGCTCAGTCGGCAGAGCGTCTCCATGGTAAGGAGAAGGTCTACGGTTCGATTCCGTAAAGGGGCTCCGACCGACCGGTCCTGTCGCGAGACCGGGCCGCACGGTCCTCCCGGCGGTGTAGCTCAGCCAGGCAGAGCAAGCGGCTCATAATCGCTGTGTCACCGGTTCAAATCCGGTCACCGCTACTCTCGACGGACCCCGCACCTCGGGGTCCGTCGGCGTGTTGCAGCACCGTGCGGGCACCCGTCCGCGCGCACCGGGCCCGGCGGGCCCGTCCCGACAAGGCGAGGAGCCTCCATGGCAGCCACCGACGTCCGTCCGAAGATCACCCTGGCCTGCCAGGAGTGCAAGAACCGCAACTACATCACCCGCAAGAACCGGCGCAACGACCCCGACCGGCTCGAGCTGAAGAAGTACTGCCCGAAGGACCGCAAGCACACGGTCCACCGCGAGACCCGCTGACCCAGCGGTCCACGCGGCAGGGAGGGCGGGAGCATGGCGCTTGATCCGACACTAGTCGGGCGCAGCTACCCGCCCTCCGCCGTCTACGAGGTCGGCCGGCAGAAGATCGCCGAGTTCGCCGCCGCGATCGGTGCGACCGACGCGGTGCACCGGGACGCCGGCGCCGCCCGCGCCGTCGGGCACCCCGACGTCATCGCCCCGCCGACGTTCGCCATCGCGCTGACCCTCTCGGCGGCCGGCGTCGTCGTGGAGGACCCCGACGTCGCCCTCGACTACAGCCGCGTGGTGCACGGCGAGCAGCGGTTCACCCACCACCGGCCGATCCGCGCCGGAGACCGGCTGGTCGCCACCCCGACCATCGAGGCGGTGCGCAGCGTGGCCGGCAACGACCTGCTCACCACGCGGGTCGACGTCGCCACCGAGGACGGCGAGCCGGTGTGCTCGGCCACGTCGATGCTCGTGGCCCGGGGGACCGCGTGAGCGCAGCCGTGCGGGCCGCCGACGTCACCGTCGGCACCGAGCTGCCCGAGCAGACCTACCGTGTCACGCGCGCCGACCTGGTCCGCTACGCCGGCGCCTCGGGCGACTTCAACCCCATCCACTGGAACGAGCGGGTGGCCACCGAGGTCGGCCTGCCCGGGGTGATCGCCCACGGGATGTTCACGATGGCCCTGGCCGCCCGCGCGGTCAGCGCGTGGGCCGGGGACCCCGGAGCCCTCGTCGAGTACCACGTGCGCTTCGGCCGCCCGGTCGTCGTCCCCGACGACGACGCCGGTGCCGAGGTCGTCGTCCGCGGCAAGGTGGGCGCGCTGGGCGAGGACGGCCGCGCCCGCGTCGACCTCACGGTCACCAGCGCCGGCGAGAAGGTGCTCTCCCTGGCGCGCGCCACCGTCCAGCTCGCGTGAGGGCGGAGCGGCGGGGCTCCCTGTTCCTCGCCGCCGTCCTGCTCCTGCCCGGGTGCGGGGCCTCGTTCGTCGACACCCTCGCCGCCGAGGACAGCGCCGCGTCGCCGGCGCCGCCAGGGGAGACCCCGGCCCCGGGTGGCTGCGGTGAGCGCGCCGAGCCCGACCCCGACCGGCCGGTCGTCGAGCTGGACTTCCGCCTCGAGGACGACCTGCGCACGGTCGGCGGGACCGAGCGCGTCGTCTTCACCCCCGACCGGCCCACCGACGAGCTGGTGTTCCGGCTGGTGCCCAACGACCCCGGCGCCGCGGCCACCGGCAACCGCCTCGACGTCACCGACGCCCGGGGCGACCGCGTCGCCGGCAGCGGCTACGAGGACGCCGGTGCCGAGGGCCCCGGCGGCCTCTACGTCGTCCGGCTGGACGGCGAGCTGGCGGCCGGGGAGTCCACCGAGGTCGAGCTGGACTTCACGCTGGCGCTGGGCAGGGGCGGCTTCGAGCGGGTCGGCGCCGCGGAGGGCGCCTCCTGGTGGGCCAGCGGTGCGCCGCTGCTCGCCTGGGAACCCGGTGTCGGGTGGGCCCGTGACCCGTTCGTCGGCATCCTCGGCGAGACGGCCGCCAGCCCGGTCGCCGACACCCGCATCCGGGTCTCGGCGCCCGAGGAGCTCACCGTGCTCATGACTGGCGACCAGGACGAGCCCTCCGCCGTCCGGGACGGGCGCCGCACGTGGACGTCGACCGAGCCCGTCGCCCGCGACGTCAGCGTGGCCGTGGGCCGGTTCGCGACCGCGACGGCGACCACCGACGACGGGATCGAGGTCACCACCGGCGTGCTGCCCGGTGCGGACGTCCCCGCCGAGCGGCTGGCCGACTGGGCGGTCACGGCGATCGGCGACCTCGAGGAGCGCTTCGGCCCGTTCCCGTACCGGACGCTCACCGTTCCATTGCTCCCCGACTCCGGCGGCGGCATCGAGTACCCGAGCTCGATCCTGCTGGCCGGCGCGGACGAGCTGGTGCTGCTGCACGAGGTCGCCCACATGTGGTTCTACGGGATGGTCGGCGACTCGCAGTTCCGCGATCCGTGGCTGGACGAGGCGTTCGCCAGCTACGCGGAGTCGGTGGCCTTCCCGGCCCGGGACGGCGCGCTCGCACTCCCCGGCGACGTCGGGTCGGCGATGGACGAGTTCCCCGACACCGACGCCTACTTCGCGCGGGTCTACGGCAAGGGCGGGGCCGCGCTGCGAGCCGCCCGGGAGGCGGCCGGAGCCGACGCGTTCGACGCCGCCCTGCGCTGCTACGTGGACGCCAACGCCTGGACCATCGCCACCCCCGAGGACGTCGCCCGCGCCCTGGCCGACCTGCCCGCCGCCCTCGACGTCCTCCTGGACGCCGGTGCCCTCCACGAGGACGACCTGCCCCGCTGAGGCCGGCGGGGGCCTCCTCAGCCGGCGGAGGCCTCCTCAGCCGGCGGAGCCGAGCAGGCGCTGCATCCGCTGCACGCCCTCGACGAGGTCGTCGTCGCCGAGCGCGTAGGACATCCGCAGGTAGCCGGGGGTGCCGAACGCCTCCCCCGGGACGACCGCGACCTCGGCCTCCTCGAGGATGATCTCGGCCAGCTGCACGCTGTCGGCCGCCGTCCGGCCGGCGATCGGGCGGCCGAGCAGCGCCTTGACCGAGGGGTAGACGTAGAAGGCGCCCTGCGGCTCCGGGCAGGCGACCCCCGGGATCTCGCGCAGCATCGACACGATCGTCCGGCGGCGCCGGTCGAAGGCCTCGCGCATGGTCGCCACCGCCGCGAGGTCGCCGGTGAGGGCGGCGATCGCGGCCGCCTGGGACACGTTGGCGACGTTCGACGTGGCGTGCGACTGGAGGTTCGTGGCGGCCTTGACCACGTCGGCCGGGCCCACGATCCAGCCGACCCGCCAGCCGGTCATCGCGTAGGTCTTGGCCACCCCGTTGACGACGACGCACTGGTCGGCGAGCTCGGGGACCAGCACGGGCATCGAGGGGGCGGTGGCGCCGTCGTAGGTGAGGTGCTCGTAGATCTCGTCGGTGAGCACCCAGATGCCGTTGTCCAGCGCCCAGCGGCCGATCTCCTCGACCACCTCCGGCGGGTACACCGCACCGGTCGGGTTGGACGGCGAGCAGAACAGCAGCACCTTCGTCCGGGGCGTCCGGGCCGCCTCCAGCTGGGCGACCGACACCAGGTAGCCGCTCTGCTCGTCGGCCACCACCGGCACCGGCACGCCGCCGGCCAGGGCGATCGCCTCGGGGTAGGTCGTCCAGTACGGGGCGGGCAGGAGGACCTCGTCGCCCGGGTCGAGCATCGTGGCGAACGCCTCGTAGACGGCTTGCTTGCCGCCGTTGGTGACCAGCACGTCGGCCGGCGTCACCTGCAGGCCCGAGTCGCGGGCGGTCTTCGCGACGATCGCCTCCTTGAGCGCCGGCAGCCCGCCCGCGGGGGTGTACCGGTGCATCGCCGGCTGCGAGCAGGCGGCCACGGCCGCCGCCACGATGTAGTCCGGCGTCGGGAAGTCCGGCTCGCCGGCGCCGAAGCCGATGACGGGCTTGCCGGCGGCCTTGAGCGCCTTCGCCTTGGCGTCGACCGCGAGGGTCGCGGACTCGGCGATCGCCGCGATGCGGCGCGAGACGCGACGCTGCACGGGCGGCAGCTCGGGGGAGGAGGCGGCGGGCTCCGGAGAGGAGACGGCGGTGGGGTGGGCGGCCATGACGTCATCGTGTCAAAGGGCGGCGCTTCCGGTCGCCTCCGTTGGGCGTCCCGGTCGCCGGGCGGGCGAGCTCGTCGGGTGCGCGCCCGCCACCCCGTCGGGTGCGCGTTGGCTGCCGGGCCCGGCGGTCCCGTACACTGGCTGTCCTGGGGCAGGTGGCCCCGCCACCGGCGTGCCCCGGATCCCCTGCGGGGCCCGGTGTCGCCCGGAGCGGGCATCCGGTCCAGGACGGCCCGGTCCCGGGTCTCGCCCCGAGTTCGCGACGGGCGGGGCGGACGGGGTCCGCCAAGGGGTGTAGCTCAATTGGCAGAGCAGCGGTCTCCAAAACCGCAGGCTGCAGGTTCAAGTCCTGTCACCCCTGCCCGTGCCGCCGGTCCTCCGGCCGGTGACGCGCACCACCCGCAGGACGGCACCACCCGGACAGACGGCCAGAGAGCAGCGGCCACCCACCACCGAACGAGCGAGGCGCAGTGAGCGACGAGAAGCCGGCACGCGAGGACGACCCTCGCGCCGCCTCCGACGCCGACCTCACCGACGAGCAGCTCGACGCCGAGGCGCCGGGCGTCGAGGACGCCGCCGAGCTCGAGGCCGCTGAGGCCGAGATCGCGGCGGAGGCCGAGGCCGACGAGGACAAGGTGGTGGCCGCCCGCAACACCGGGGCCCGCCGCGGAGGCCGGATCACCGCCGGCGACGACGAGGACGACGACGAGCCGGTGGCCCCGCGCACCCGGCGTGCCGCTCGTGAGCGGACCGACGCCCGCCCGGCCGGCCGGTCCGCCGACGGTGCGGGCACCCGGTCCCGCGCCGCGGCGGAGAAGGCCCGGGCCGACGAGGTCCGCCAGCGCCGCAGCCTGCGCCGGTTCCTCCGCGAGGTCGTCGCCGAGCTGCGCAAGGTCATCTGGCCGGGGCGACGCGAGCTGATCACCTACACGACCGTCGTGATCGTCTTCGTGGCCTTCATGGTCGCGCTGGTGGCCGGCCTGGACATCCTCTTCAGCGCGGGTGTGCTCGCCGTCTTCGGCTGAGCCCCACCACCCGCCCCCACCACACGACGCGACGAGGAAGAGACACCGTGACCGACCCCCGCGAGCCCTTCGACACCGACAGCGCCGTCGAGGGGATCGACCTCGACGACGACCGCTTCGACGTGCGCGGCAGCGTGGACCTGGAGACCGGCGTCGGCGAGACCGGCGCTGCCGAGGGCTCCTCCGACACCGCCGACCAGGACGCGCTGACCGGTGTCGCCGACGCGACCCCCGACGTGGAGTCCGGCGACACCGACAGCCTGGTGAGCGACCCCCTGGCCGCCCCGGCGCCCTCCTCCGACCTGACGGAGGAGGAGGACGAGGACCCGGTCGAGGCGCTGCGCAAGGCGCTGCGGATCGCCCCCGGCGACTGGTACGTCGTGCACTCCTACGCGGGCTACGAGAACAAGGTGAAGACCAACCTCGAGTCCCGCATCCAGTCGCTGGACATGGAGGACTACATCTACCAGATCGAGGTGCCCACCGAGGAGGTCACCGAGATCAAGAACGGCAAGCGCACCCAGGTCAACCGGAAGGTCTTCCCGGGGTACCTGCTGGTCCGGATGGAGCTCAACGACGAGTCCTGGGGTGCCGTGCGCAACACCCCCGGGGTGACCGGCTTCGTCGGCGCCACGTCCCGGCCCTCCCCGCTGACCCTCGACGAGGTCGTCAAGATCCTGGCGCCGGCCACGACGCCGCAGGTCGCGAAGACGGCCGACGCCCCCGCCGCGGCCGCCGCCGCGCCGGTCGCCGTCGTCGACTTCGAGGTCGGGGAGTCGGTGACGGTCATGGACGGACCGTTCGCCACGCTGCCGGCCACGATCAACGAGATCAACGCCGAGCAGCAGAAGCTCCAGGTGCTCGTCTCCATCTTCGGCCGGGAGACGCCGGTCGAGCTGTCGTTCAACCAGGTCCAGAAGCTCTAGTCGAAGGACCCCGGTGCCCCCCAGCCCTCGCTCCGCTCGGGCCGGGACCCTGCACCGGGGCCGTTCCACCCCGTCACCGAGAAGGAAGTCATGCCCCCCAGGAAGCGGTTGACCGCGGTCATCAAGCTCCAGATCAACGCCGGTGCGGCCACGCCCGCCCCGCCCGTGGGTCCGGCGCTCGGCCAGCACGGCGTCAACATCATGGAGTTCTGCAAGGCCTACAACGCCGCCACGGAGTCGCAGCGCGGCAACGTGGTCCCGGTCGAGATCTCGGTCTACGAGGACCGCTCGTTCACCTTCGTCACCAAGACCCCGCCGGCGGCGCGCATGCTGCTCAAGGCGGCCGGTGTGGAGAAGGGTTCCGGCGAGCCGCACAAGACCAAGGTCGCCACCGTGACGCGCGACCAGGTCCGCGAGATCGCCCAGACCAAGATGGCCGACCTCAACGCCAACTCCCTCGACGAGGCCGAGAAGATCATCGCCGGCACCGCCCGGTCGATGGGCATCACCGTCCAGTAACGACCTCGTTCCGAGGCTCGCCCCGAGCTCGCGAGGGGTGAGCAGAACGAGGTCCTTCATCACGTCACCCGTGGGAGGGCCTGCGCCAGGCCCGCGCACCACACGACTCCCGGCCACGCGCCGGGGGAGAGGACACACCATGGCGAAGCACGGCAAGAAGTTCCGCGAGGCGGCCGCGAAGGTCGACCGCGAGCAGCTGTACACCCCGCTGCAGGCGGCCGCCCTGGCCAAGGAGACGTCGACGACGTCCTACGACGCCACCGTCGAGGTGGCCATGCGGCTGGGCGTCGACCCCCGCAAGGCCGACCAGATGGTCCGCGGCACGGTGAACCTGCCGCACGGCACCGGCAAGACCGCCCGCGTCATCGTCTTCGCGACCGGTGACAAGGCCGCCGAGGCCGAGGCCGCCGGCGCCGACGTCGTCGGCTCGGACGACCTGATCGAGCGCATCCAGGGCGGCTTCCTTGACTTCGACGCGGCGATCGCCACCCCCGACCAGATGGCCAAGGTCGGCCGGATCGCCCGCATCCTCGGCCCCCGCGGCCTGATGCCGAACCCGAAGACGGGCACGGTGACCCCCGACGTCACCAAGGCCGTCAACGACATCAAGGGCGGGAAGATCAACTTCCGCGTCGACAAGCAGGCCAACCTGCACCTGGTCATCGGCAAGACGTCGTTCGACGGCACCAAGCTGGTGGAGAACTACGCCGCGGCGCTCGACGAGGTGCTGCGCGCCAAGCCGGCCGCGGCCAAGGGCCGGTACGTCAAGAAGGTCACCATCTCCACGACCATGGGCCCGGGCATCCCGGTGGACCCGAACCGGACCCGCAACCTCACGGTGGACGAGCCCAGCGTCTGAGCGACAGCCCCGGGAGCATCGCAGCGAGGAACGAGCGAGGAGCGGACCGGGGCGCGGAGCTCGACCATGGGCACCGCCTGAAGGAGGACCTCCTCGCCCCCCACCGCTCGCTGACGCTCGCGGCGGGGCCCTGCGAGGAGGCCGGGCTGCTCCAGCACGTCACCTGGGCCCCGCAGCGCAGACGCGCGGCGGGGCCCTCGTGCGTCCGCGACCTGGTTCCCGCGAGGGTGACGACGGCGACAGCGGCGTCCGGCGGGGGTGGCGTATGCTCGTCGACGTTCCCCCCAAGACCGCTGGTCGTCGCACGTCCGCGTGCGATCGAAGGTCCCGGATCCCGGGCGACCCGCGCAGGAGGACGGTTCGATCGACGGACGCCCTGCGTCCCTCCCTCGCCCCGTGCGCCCTGCGCCGGGGCGTTCCTCGTCTCCGGGGCCGGTGATCGCCCGCCGTCGTGCACCGGCCGGTGGTCGCCCGACAGACGAGAGGAGGCCCATGCCCACGCAGGCGAAGGCCGCGGTGATCGACGAGATCACCGAGCGGTTCCAGTCGTCCAGCGCGGCGGTGCTCACCGAGTACCGCGGGCTGACCGTGGCCCAGCTGACCCAGCTGCGCCGATCCCTCGGTGAGGGCAGCAGCTACGCCGTCGTCAAGAACACCCTGACGAAGCGGGCCGCGGAGCAGGTCGGGTTCTCCGACCTGGCGCCGCTGCTCAACGGGCCCACCGCGATCGCCTTCATCGAGGGCGACCCGGTGACCGCGGCCAAGGCCATCCGTGACTTCGCGCGCGCCAACCCGCTGCTCGTCGTCAAGGGCGGCGTGGTCGAGGGCCGCACCGTCGATGCCGGCGAGGTCACCGCGCTCGCCGACGTCGAGCCCCGCGAGGTCCTGCTGGCCAAGCTGGCCGGCGCGATGAAGGGCAACCTCACCAAGGCCGCGGGTCTGTTCCAGGCCCCGCTGTCCCAGGTCGCCCGCCTCGCCGCCGCGCTGCAGGAGAAGAAGGAGTCCGCCGAGGGCTCCGCTGCTCCGGCCGCCGGCGACGACGCCGCTGCTGCTGACACCACCACCCCCGACGCTGTCGCCGCGGACGCCGCGGCCAGCACCGACTGACCACAGAAGGAGAGATCATGGCCAAGCTGTCCACCACGGACCTGCTCGACGCGTTCAAGGAGATGACCCTCCTCGAGCTGTCGGACTTCGTGAAGCAGTTCGAGGAGACCTTCGAGGTCACCGCTGCTGCCCCCGTCGCCGTCGCGGCCGCCCCGGCCGCCGGTGGCGGCGGCGCCGCTGAGGAGGCCGTCGAGCAGGACGAGTTCGACGTCATCCTCGAGAGCGCCGGCGACAAGAAGATCCAGGTCATCAAGGAGGTGCGCGGCCTGACCTCGCTCGGCCTCAAGGAGGCCAAGGACCTGGTCGACGGCGCGCCGAAGCCGGTCCTGGAGAAGGTCGCCAAGGACGCTGCGGAGAAGGCCAAGGCCGCCCTCGAGGGCGCCGGCGCCACCGTCACCGTCAAGTAGGAGGACCCCGGCGCCCTCGGGCCGCCTGCAGGGTCCCGCCGCGAGCTCGCGAGCGGTGGGGGCAGGGGGCCCTTCCAGCCAGGGCCGTTCCATCGCGTCACCAGGGGCCGTCCTCCACTCGGGGGGCGGCCCCTGCGGCGTCCCCTGGCCGGGGGTCGGCCACACGGGAGCGGCGTGGCTGCTGACCGGGGGCGACGGGACTGGCATCATGACTGTCGTCGTCATGGAGAGGGCCGACCCGGTCCCCGCCGGCCGGCTGTCCTTCCCGGGTGTGGCCCTGGTCGCTACGGGCCCCCCGACGTGGACAGTCTGCCGCTGCAGGGGTAGGGTTCCCTGTTGCGCTGCCCCCTGACTGCCTGCCCGCTACCGACGGGTCACCAGTGGTGCCCGGGATCCGTCCCAGGCCCTGGTGGACCCCGTGGTGCAGGACGACGCGGACAGCCCCGCCATTACCGACGACGACCCAGGACGAAACAGCACTCCCCGCCCGCACGTCGTGAGGTCCTTGGAAGGACGCATCTTGGCAGGCTCTCGCCCCACCAGCATCTCCCCCAGCACGACCGAGTCCGGCGGCTACGGCCAGCAGAACCAGACTCCCCAGGCCGGCCCCCGCACCGGAGAGGCCGACCAGCAGAAGATCCCCGGCGCGCCGCTGCGCGTGTCGTTCGCGAAGATCTCCGAGCCCCTCGAGGTGCCGGACCTCCTGGCGCTCCAGACCGCCTCGTTCGACTGGCTGATCGGCAGCCCCGAGTGGCGGGCCACGCTCGCCCCCGAGGAGCAGGCCGACGCCGTCGGCGGCCTGGCCGAGATCCTCGAGGAGATCTCCCCGATCGAGGACTTCAGCGGCTCCATGTCGCTGTCCTTCTCCAACCCGCGCTTCGAGGACGTCAAGGCGTCCCTCGAGGAGTGCAAGGACAAGGACATGACCTACGCGGCGCCGCTGTTCGTGACCGCCGAGTTCATGAACAACACCACCGGCGAGATCAAGAGCCAGACGGTGTTCATGGGCGACTTCCCCATCATGACGAGCAAGGGCACGTTCGTCATCAACGGGACCGAGCGTGTCGTCGTCTCGCAGCTGGTCCGCAGCCCGGGCGTGTACTTCGACAAGACCCTCGACAAGACGTCGGACAAGGACGTCTTCAGCGCCAAGGTGATCCCCAGCCGTGGTGCGTGGCTGGAGTTCGACGTCGACAAGCGCGACACCGTCGGTGTCCGCATCGACCGCAAGCGCCGCCAGCCGGTCACCGTGCTGCTCAAGGCGCTGGGCTGGGCCGAGGACCGCATCCGCGAGCACTTCCAGTGGTCGCCCACGGTGCTGGCCACCCTCGAGAAGGACCACATCGCCGGGCAGGACGAGGCCCTGCTGGACATCTACCGCAAGCTGCGGCCGGGCGAGCCGCCGACGCGCGAGTCGGCCCAGGCGCTGCTGGAGAACCTGTTCTTCAACGGCAAGCGCTACGACCTGGCGAAGGTCGGCCGCTACAAGGTCAACAAGAAGCTCGGCGTCGAGGTGCCGCAGAGCACGCTGACGCTGACCGAGGACGACATCGTCGCCACGATCGAGTACGTCGTCCGGCTGCACGCCGGCGAGGCGGACCACGGCGTCGACGACATCGACCACTTCGGCAACCGTCGCCTGCGCACCGTGGGCGAGCTGATCCAGAACCAGATCCGGGTCGGCCTCTCCCGCATGGAGCGCGTCGTCCGCGAGCGCATGACGACCCAGGACGTCGAGGCGATCACGCCGCAGACCCTGATCAACATCCGGCCGGTCGTCGCCTCCATCAAGGAGTTCTTCGGCACCAGCCAGCTGTCCCAGTTCATGGACCAGACCAACCCCCTCGCGGGCCTGACCCACAAGCGCCGCCTGTCGGCGCTGGGCCCGGGTGGTCTGTCCCGTGAGCGGGCCGGCATGGAGGTCCGCGACGTGCACCCCAGCCACTACGGCCGGATGTGCCCGATCGAGACGCCGGAAGGCCCGAACATCGGCCTGATCGGCTCGCTGTCGGCCTACGGGCGGGTCAACGCCTTCGGCTTCATCGAGACCCCGTACCGCCGGGTGAACAACGGTGTGGTCAGCGAGCAGATCGACTACCTGACCGCCGACGAGGAGGACCGCTTCGTCGTCGCCCAGGCCAACTCGCCGCTGGACGCCCAGGGCCGGTTCGCCGAGGACCGCGTCCTGGTCCGCACCAAGGGCGGTGAGGTCGACTACCTCGTCCCCGAGAACGTCGACTACATGGACGTCTCGCCGCGGCAGATGACCTCGGTCGCGACGGCGATGATCCCGTTCCTCGAGCACGACGACGCCAACCGCGCGCTCATGGGCGCGAACATGCAGCGCCAGGCCGTCCCGCTGCTGCGCAGCGAGGCGCCGCTGGTCGGCACCGGCATGGAGCTGCGGGCCGCCGTCGACGCCGGCGACGTCGTGGTGGCCGAGAAGGCCGGTGTGGTCGAGGACTCCACCGCCGACTACGTCACCGTCATGGCCGACGACGGCACCCGGCAGACCTACCGGCTGCTGAAGTTCCGCCGCTCGAACCAGGGCACCTCGATCAACCAGACCCCCGTCGTGGACGAGGGCCAGCGGGTCGAGGTCGGCCAGGTCATCGCCGACGGGCCGTGCACCGACCAGGGCGAGATGGCGCTGGGCAAGAACCTGCTCGTCGCCTTCATGCCGTGGGAGGGCCACAACTACGAGGACGCGATCATCCTGTCGCAGCGCCTCGTGCAGGACGACGTCCTGTCCTCGATCCACATCGAGGAGTTCGAGGTCGACGCCCGCGACACCAAGCTCGGTGCCGAGGAGATCACCCGGGACATCCCGAACGTCTCCGAGGAGGTCCTCGCCGACCTCGACGAGCGCGGCATCATCCGCATCGGTGCCGAGGTCGTCCCCGGCGACATCCTCGTCGGCAAGGTCACGCCCAAGGGCGAGACCGAGCTGACCCCCGAGGAGCGGCTGCTCCGCGCGATCTTCGGTGAGAAGGCCCGCGAGGTCCGCGACACGTCGCTGAAGGTCAAGCACGGTGAGTCCGGCAAGGTCATCGGCGTCCGCGTGTTCTCGCGCGAGGACGGCGACGAGCTGCCCGCCGGCGTCAACGAGCTGATCCGGGTCTACGTCGCCCAGATGCGCAAGATCTCCGACGGCGACAAGCTCGCCGGCCGCCACGGCAACAAGGGCGTCATCGCGAAGATCCTGCCGCAGGAGGACATGCCGTTCCTCGAGGACGGCACCCCGGTGGACATCGTCCTCAACCCGCTGGGCGTGCCCGGCCGGATGAACGTCGGCCAGGTCCTGGAGACCCACCTCGGGTGGGTCGCCAAGTCGGGCTGGCAGGTCGAGGGCACCCCGGAGTGGGCCGGCAACCTGCCCGAGGCGGCGCACTCGGCCGCTCCGGGCACCCGGACGGCGACGCCGGTGTTCGACGGTGCGCGCGAGGAGGAGATCGTCGGGCTGCTCAGCTCGACCATCCCCAACCGCGACGGCAACCGGATGGTGGCCCCCACCGGCAAGGCGCGGCTGTTCGACGGCCGCTCCGGCGAGCCGTTCCCGGAGCCGATCTCGGTCGGCTACGTCTACATCCTGAAGCTGCTGCACCTGGTCGACGACAAGATCCACGCCCGGTCGACCGGCCCCTACTCGATGATCACGCAGCAGCCGCTGGGTGGTAAGGCGCAGTTCGGTGGCCAGCGCTTCGGTGAGATGGAGTGCTGGGCGATGCAGGCCTACGGCGCGGCCTACGCGCTGCAGGAGCTGCTCACCATCAAGTCCGACGACATCCTCGGCCGGGTCAAGGTCTACGAGGCGATCGTCAAGGGCGAGAACATCCCGGAGCCGGGCATCCCGGAGTCGTTCAAGGTGTTGCTCAAGGAGCTGCAGTCGCTCTGCCTCAACGTGGAGGTCCTGTCCGGCGACGGCCAGGCGATCGAGCTGCGCGACACCGACGACGAGGTCTTCCGGGCCGCGGAGGAGCTGGGCATCGACCTGTCCCGCCGCGAGCCCTCCAGCGTCGAGGACGTGTGATGTTCCGCGCCGGGTTTCTCTCCGCGAGCTCCGAGAGACCCGGCGCGGCCACAAAGCCAACGACAAAGAAGCAAAAGCATCACTAGCCCCGGAAAGGGGTCCACTCAGTGCTCGACGTCAACTTCTTCGATGAGTTGCGCATCGGTCTGGCCACCGGCGACGACATCCGCCAGTGGTCGCACGGTGAGGTGAAGAAGCCCGAGACCATCAACTACCGGACGCTGCGTCCGGAGAAGGACGGTCTCTTCTGCGAGAAGATCTTCGGTCCCACCCGGGACTGGGAGTGCTACTGCGGCAAGTACAAGCGGGTCCGGTTCAAGGGCATCATCTGTGAGCGCTGCGGCGTCGAGGTGACCCGGGCCAAGGTCCGCCGCGAGCGGATGGGCCACATCGAGCTGGCCGCCCCGGTCACCCACATCTGGTTCTTCAAGGGCGTCCCCTCGCGCCTGGGGTACCTGCTGGACCTGGCGCCCAAGGACCTCGAGAAGATCATCTACTTCGCGGCCTACCTGATCACCTCGGTCGACGACGAGTCGCGGCACCGCGACCTGCCGACCATCGAGGCCGAGATCAGCGCCGAGAAGCACAACCTCGAGACCCGCCGTGACGCCGACGTGGAGGCCCGCCAGCAGAAGCTGGAGGCCGACCTCGCCGAGCTCGAGGCCGAGGGTGCCAAGTCCGACGTGCGCCGGAAGGTGCGCGAGGGCGGCGAGCGCGAGATGCGCCAGCTGCGCGACCGCTCCCAGCGGGAGATCGACCGCCTCGAGGAGGTGCTCGACACCTTCCGCAAGCTGGAGGTCAAGCAGCTCATCGCCGACGAGGGCCTCTACCGCGAGCTGCGCGACCGCTTCGGTGAGTACTTCGAGGGCGGCATGGGTGCCGCGGCGCTGCAGAAGCTGCTCGCCGACTTCGACCTCGACGCCGAGGCCGCCTCGCTGCGCGAGACCATCCGCAGCGGCAAGGGCCAGCGCAAGCTGCGGGCCCTCAAGCGGCTGAAGGTCGTGGCTGCCTTCCAGCAGACCCGCAACTCGCCCATGGGCATGGTGCTGGACTGCGTCCCGGTCATCCCGCCGGACCTGCGCCCGATGGTGCAGCTCGACGGTGGCCGCTTCGCCACCAGCGACATGAACGACCTGTACCGCCGGGTGATCAACCGGAACAACCGGCTGAAGCGGCTGCTCGACCTCGGCGCGCCCGAGATCATCGTGAACAACGAGAAGCGGATGCTCCAGGAGTCCGTGGACGCGCTGTTCGACAACGGCCGCCGCGGCCGGCCGGTCACCGGCCCGGGCAACCGCCCGCTCAAGTCGCTGTCGGACCTGCTCAAGGGCAAGCAGGGCCGGTTCCGCCAGAACCTGCTCGGCAAGCGTGTCGACTACTCCGGCCGTTCGGTCATCGTCGTCGGCCCGCAGCTGAAGCTGCACCAGTGCGGCCTGCCCAAGCAGATGGCGCTGGAGCTGTTCAAGCCCTTCGTCATGAAGCGGCTGGTCGACCTCAACCACGCGCAGAACATCAAGTCCGCCAAGCGGATGGTGGAGCGCGCGCGTCCCGTCGTCTGGGACGTGCTGGAGGAGGTCATCACCGAGCACCCGGTGCTGCTGAACCGCGCGCCGACGCTGCACCGCCTGGGCATCCAGGCCTTCGAGCCGCAGCTGGTCGAGGGCAAGGCCATCCAGATCCACCCGCTGGTCTGCACCGCGTTCAACGCCGACTTCGACGGCGACCAGATGGCGGTGCACCTGCCGCTGTCGGCCGAGGCGCAGGCCGAGGCCCGGATCCTGATGCTGTCGTCGAACAACATCCTGAGCCCGGCCGACGGTCGCCCGATCACCGCGCCGACCCAGGACATGGTGCTGGGCCTGTACCACCTGACCACCCTGGTGGCCAGCCGGTACGAGGCCGACGGTGGCCAGCCGGCGGCGTTCTCGTCGGCGGCCGAGGCGGTCATGGCCTACGACAAGGGCTCCCTGGGTCTGCAGGAGCGGGCCTGGATCCGGCTCGACGAGGTCTACGGCGTCGACAACGGCAAGGTCAACCAGGCCTGGGAGCAGCCGGAGGACTGGACGCCGGGCGCTCCCGCGCGCGTGCTCACCAGCCTGGGCCGGGTGCTGTTCAACGAGGCCCTGCCCGAGGACTACCGCTTCGTCAACTACCAGGTGCCGAAGAAGGAGCTCGGGGCGATCGTCAACGACCTCGCCGAGCGCTACCCCAAGGTGCAGGTCGCGGCGACGCTGGACGCCCTCAAGTCCGCCGGGTTCCACTGGGCCACCCGCGCGGGGATCACGATCGCCATCGACGACGTGGTCACCCCGCCGGCCAAGCAGGAGATCCTGGACCGGCACGAGGCCGAGGCCCGGCAGATCGAGCGCCAGTACGAGCGCGGCGTCATCACCGACGCCGAGCGTCGTGGCGAGCTCATCGAGATCTGGACCCGCGCGCGGGCCGAGGTCAGCCAGGCGATGGTGGACAACTTCCCGACCACCAACCCGGTCTGGGTCATGGTCAACTCGGGCGCCCGAGGCAACATGATGCAGATCAGCCAGATCGCCGGCATGCGCGGCCTGGTGGCCAACCCGAAGGGCGAGATCATCCCGCGGCCGATCAAGGCCAACTTCCGGGAGGGTCTGTCCGTGCTCGAGTACTTCATCTCGACGCACGGCGCACGCAAGGGTCTGGCCGACACCGCGCTCCGCACGGCCGACTCCGGCTACCTCACCCGCCGGCTGGTCGACGTCTCCCAGGACGTCATCATCCGCGAGGAGGACTGCGGCACCGAGCGCGGCGTGATCATGCCGATCGCGACCGTGATCGACGGGCAGCTCACGCGCGACCCGCACGTCGAGACCGGCGTCTACGCCCGCGCCCTGGCCGCCGACGTGGTGGCCGAGGACGGGACGCTCGTCGCGCAGGCCAACTCCGACCTGGGTGACGTGCTGATCCAGGCGCTCATCGACGCCGGGGTCGGCGAGGTCAAGGTCCGCTGCGTGCTCACCTGCGAGTCGCTGCTGGGCACCTGCGCCACCTGCTACGGCCGGTCGCTCGCGACCGGCAAGCTGGTGGACGTCGGCGAGGCGGTCGGCATCATCGCCGCCCAGTCGATCGGCGAGCCCGGCACCCAGCTGACGATGCGCACCTTCCACACCGGTGGTGTCGCGGGTGAGGACATCACTCACGGCCTGCCGCGCGTGGTGGAGCTCTTCGAGGCGCGCGTGCCCAAGGGCAAGGCGCCCATCGCCGAGCTGGCGGGCTCGGTCCGGATCGAGGACGGCGAGCAGTTCCGCAAGCTCACCATCACCCCGGACGACGGCTCCGACGAGGTCGTCTACGACAAGCTGTCGCGCCGGTCGCGGCTGCGGGTCGAGGACGGCGCGCACGTCGAGGTGGGCGAGCAGCTCACCGAGGGTGCCGTGGACCCGCACGAGGTGCTGCGGATCATGGGCCCGCGCGAGGTGCAGCTGCACCTGGTGCGCGAGGTCCAGGAGGTCTACCGCAGCCAGGGCGTGTCGATCCACGACAAGCACATCGAGGTGATCATCCGCCAGATGCTCAAGCGGGTGACCATCATCGACTCGGGCGCGACGGAGTTCCTGCCCGGTGCGCTGGTCGAGCGGACGATCTTCGAGACCGAGAACCGCCGGGTCGTCGCGGAGGGCAACGAGCCGGCCTCGGCCCGCCCGGTGCTCATGGGCATCACCAAGGCCTCGCTCGCGACCGAGTCGTGGCTGTCGGCCGCCTCCTTCCAGGAGACGACCAAGGTGCTCACCGACGCCGCGATCCAGGGCAAGAGCGACAGCCTGCTCGGCCTCAAGGAGAACGTGATCATCGGGAAGCTGATCCCGGCCGGTACCGGCATCAGCCGCTACCGGAACATCACGGTCGAGCCGACCGAGGAGGCGCGTGCCGCCGTCTACACCATGGCCGGCTACGACGACGGGCAGTACTACAGCCCGGACGTGTTCGGTCAGGGCTCCGGCGAGGCCGTGCGCCTCGAGGAGTACGACTGGCGCGGCTGAGGAACACCCACCTCTCCCCGCCGCTCGCACGCCCGGGGGGGGCCCCGGGGGGGGGGGGGGGGGGGGGGGGGGCCCCCCCCGGCGCCCCCCCCAGGGGGCCCCTCCCGCGTCGTCAGCCCTGCTCGATGATCTGCCGGAGCGCCGTGACGTGGGCGGCGTACGCCCGCGCTCCCTCGGGCGTCAGGGACAGCCACAGCCGGCTGCGGGCGTCCCGGACGGCGCGGTCCTGCCGGACGTAGCCGGCGTCGGCGAGCTGGGTCAGGTGCTTGCTCAGCGCCGACTTGGACAGGCCGAGGCGGTCCTGCAGGAAGCCGAACTCGACCTTCTGGGCGGCGCTCAGCGCGGCGCAGATGCGCAGCCGGTGCGGCGCGTGGATCACCTCGTCGAACGCCGGCGCCTCAGGCGGCATCGCCGTACGCCTCCCGGTAGGTACGACCCGTGCCGAGCACGATCCCGGCGACCACGACGGCTCCGACGACCCAGACCCACTCCGCGCCGGTCGTCTCCACGACCACCAGGCAGGTGAGGACGGTGCCGAGCACGGCGGCGAGGAACGGCAGCATGTCGCGCAACGACGGCGACACCCCGCGGACCCGGTCCCGGAACAGCCAGTAGCGGCCGCCCAGGACGATCGCGGCGACGGCCACGGCGAAGGTGGCGTGCCGGGCGTCCGACGGCGGCAGCAGCCGGGCCAGGAGGAGGCCGGCCGCGAGCGCCGCCTGTGCGAGGAAGAACCACCGGGGCAACGGCGGGTACCGGACGGCGGCCTCGTCCGCGGACGCCTGCTCGAGCATCGATCGCGCGTCCCGGGGCGACGGTGTTTCCATGGCGGAAACCGTACGGGATGGTTTCCGCCATGGCAACACTCGACCGGGGGAGTCCGCCGGTGCGGTCAGCCGGCCAGGCGCCGCATCGTCTCCACGGTGCGCAGCCGGCTCTCGCGGCTGTCGTCGAGCGGCTGCAGCGCCAGGGTCGTCACGCCGGCCTCGGCGTAGGCGGCGACCCGCTCGGTGACGTAGGACTCGGGGCCGATCAGGGAGACCGACCGGACGAACTCGTCGGGGAGGGCCGCGGCCGCCTCGTCCTTGCGCCCGCCGAGGTAGAGCTCCTGCACGGTCTCGGCCGCGTCCTCGAAGCCGTAGCGGCGGGCCAGGTCGTTGTAGAAGTTCTTCCCCCTGGCGCCCATCCCGCCGACGTAGAGGGCCAGGTGCGGGCGCACCAGGTCGTGCAGGTGGTCGACGTCCTCGCCGATGGCGACCGGCACGCCGCAGACGACCTGCAGGTCGCCGAGCTCCGGGGCGCGCCGCGCCTTCCCGGCCCGCAGCGACTCGCCCCAGACGGCGTCGGCCCGCTCGGGCACGAACCAGATGGGCTCCCACACCTCGGCGATCTCCGCGGCCAGCTCGACGTTCTTCGGGCCGAGGGCGGCGAGCATGACCGGGATCCGCTCGCGCACCGGGGTGTTGATGAGCTTGAGCGGCTTGCCCAGCCCGGTGCCCTGCTCGGGCGGCAGGGGGACGGTGTACTTCGGGCCCTCGTGCTGGAGCCGCTCCCGGCGCCACACCTGCCGGCAGATCTCGACGACCTCCCGGGTCCGCTGCAGCGGGGCGTCGTAGGCGACGCCGTGCCAGCCCTCGATGACCTGCGGGCCCGAGGCGCCCAGGCCCAGGGTGAACCGGCCGCCGGAGACGAAGTCCAGTCCGGCCGCGGTCATCGCGGTGAGTGCGGGCGTGCGGCTGTAGATCGGCAGGATCGCGCTCATCAGTTCGACCCGCTCGGTGACCGCGGCGAGGTAGCCCAGCTGGCTCACCGCGTCGAAGGTGTACACCTCGGCGACCATCGCGAGGTCGAGCCCGGCGGACTCGAGGTCGCGGATCTCCGCCGCGGTCTCCTGGAAGCCGCCGCTGTAGCTGGCCTGGATGCCGATGCGCACGTGCACTCCTCGGGTCGGCGGCGCTCCCGTCGGCGCCGGGCCCGACCGTATCGGCAGGCGGAGGACGGCCCCGGGCTACAGGGGGCGGACGACCCCGACGACCTCGGTCACGACGCGGACGCCGTCGACGTCCCCGGGCACCCGGCTGGCCGCGTGCGCGTCGGCCAGCGCCACCTTGACCACGTAGCCGCTGTCACGCCGGGCCACCCCCACACCGACCACGCCCGGGTCGGCGGCCAGCCGGGCGCGCAGGGCGCTCTTGGCGGCTGAGGCGGAGGCGCGGTCGGTCATGCCCCCATGGTGCCCCCTCGAGCGGCCGGAGAACAGGCCGCAGGCCCCGTCCGGGGCACCGGACCGGAGCGCGGCGGGCGCCCTCGTCAGCCGGCCACCCACTGCAGGTCGAGCACGTCGAGGACCGTGGCCAGCGGGTTGGCGTAGGTGACCCCGCCACCGGCCCGGCCTCCGGTGTCGCTGCCGGCGAAGAGCAGCCCCAGCGGCGCCCGGTCGCTGCTGCGCCAGATGACCGATCCGCTGTCCCCGCCCGCGCTGAACGCGCCGGTGACCCCGTCGACCTCGACCTGGTCGTCGAAGGTGTACACCGCGTCGTCGTACTGGACGGCCACCCCGTCCACCTCGACGGCGCTGATCCGGCCGACGGTGTGACCGGTGGTCCGCCCGACCTTCTCGACCTGCTCCTCGGGGTCGACGTCGTCCACGGCCACCGCCTCGGGCCCCAGTGGTCCGCCGGGGAGGTGGCCGGGGTCGGCCGGGACCTCCGGGTCGAGGACGGCGACCGCGGCGTCCACGAGGTTGGGCGCGCCGGGCCGGAACCGCTCGAACGCCGCCAGCGTGGCCACCCGGTCCTCCGCCACCCCGCCGTCCGCTGGACCCGGCTGGAGCACGGGGTCGCCGAGGGCGCCGGCGGAGCCGGCCGCCAGCACGTGGTTGTTCGACAGCACGGCCAGCCGGCCGCCGGTCCGGACGAAGCCGCCCAGGGTGCCGGCGGTCACCGCGGGGTGGGCCACCGACAGCCCGGGGTGCAGGGGGCGCACGCGCTGCTGCAGCTGGTCGGGGGTGGGGGAGGAGAGGGCGCGGACCACCCCGATGACCCGCACGTCGATCTCCCCGAGGACGGCGTCGTCCAGCCCGGCGAGCAGGACGTCGACGTCGTCCTTCGCCGCCAGGCGGATGGCCAGGTGGGCCCGGCCGGGGCCGATCGGGGTGAGCCCCAGGGCGGGGCGGACCCACCCGCCGGGGCCCAGGTCGCTGGCCGTCACCGGGCCGACCGCCTCGGCCAGCCGGGCGGAGAGGTGGGCCTTGAGCTCGCGGGCGAGGTCGACGTGCACGGCTGTCCTCCGGTGGCGGTCGGTGGGCGTTCTGCCACTGACCGTAGGGCGGGGGTACGACACCCGCGCGGCGTCCCGGGCCCGGGGTGTCGCGCGGCCGACCTCCCCCGTCCGCCGCCGCGGCCGGTACAGTCCCCGCCACCGCTGGGCCGCCGCCCCGGTCCGTCGCCCCGGGAATACCCGGGAGGCCCCGACGTTGACCTGGGCGTACCGACCCGGTGGGCGGGCTGACCAGGCCTTGTCGACATGTGGCGGACCCGGCTTTGACCGGCTTCCGACACGCGGGTATCGTGGTCAGCCGTGCCCAGGGTGCCCTGGGCCTGCTCCCGTTCGCGGTGCGCCTGCCGACAGGTGGTGGCGCCGAGTCGCGGGGGGCGACCGATCCGGTTCGACGCGCCGGCCGGTCCCGGGGACGGCGACACGCCCGACCGCGGGGACCGGTGGTGGTCCACGGCCGCGACCGGGTACGACCCCAGCAGGACCGGCACCCCGGGCACGACAGACACAGCAACAGTCCACAAGCACGACCCAGCGCAGGTAGGAGATCCAGGCCACCCATGCCCACGATCAACCAGCTGGTCCGCAAGGGCCGCGAGGACAAGGTCGAGAAGACCAAGACCCCGGCGCTGAAGGGCTCCCCTCAGCGTCGCGGCGTGTGCACCCGCGTGTACACGACGACGCCGAAGAAGCCGAACTCGGCGCTGCGCAAGGTGGCTCGTGTCCGTCTCACGAGTGGCATCGAGGTGACCGCCTACATCCCGGGCGTCGGCCACAACCTGCAGGAGCACTCGATGGTGCTCGTGCGTGGCGGCCGCGTGAAGGACCTCCCGGGCGTGCGCTACAAGATCATCCGCGGCTCGCTCGACACCCAGGGTGTCCGCAACCGCAAGCAGGCTCGCAGCCGGTACGGCGCGAAGAAGGAGAAGAGCTAATGCCGCGCAAGGGCCCCGCGCCGCGTCGTCCGCTGGTCGCCGACCCGGTGTACCAGTCGCCGCTGGTCACCCAGCTGGTGAACAAGGTGCTCGTCGACGGCAAGCGCTCGGTCGCCGAGGCGATCGTCTACGGCGCCCTCGAGGGTGCCCGCGCCAAGACCGACACCGACCCGGTGGTCACGCTCAAGCGGGCGCTGGACAACGTGAAGCCCTCCCTGGAGGTCCGCAGCCGCCGCGTCGGTGGCGCGACCTACCAGGTCCCGGTCGAGGTCCGCGCCTCGCGGAGCACGACCCTGGGCCTGCGCTGGCTGATCCAGTACAGCCGGGCGCGCCGCGAGAAGACGATGACCGAGCGTCTGATGAACGAGCTGCTCGACGCGAGCAACGGTCTGGGTGCCGCGGTCAAGCGCCGCGAGGACACCCACAAGATGGCCGAGTCGAACAAGGCCTTCGCGCACTACCGCTGGTGAGTGCACCCCGCCGGTGACAGCCGGCACCCGCGGCCGGCGGGCAGTCCGGGCCACCCCTGGACACCCGCACGCGGACCCGAACGAGGAGGAGTAGGAGATGGCCAAGAAGGCCGAGCTCGCCAAGACCCGCAACATCGGGATCATGGCGCACATCGACGCCGGCAAGACCACGACGACGGAGCGCATCCTCTTCTACACCGGTATCAACTACAAGATCGGTGAGGTCCACGACGGCGCGGCCACGATGGACTGGATGGAGCAGGAGCAGGAGCGCGGCATCACCATCACGTCCGCCGCGACGAAGTGCTCCTGGAACGGCCACGACATCAACATCATCGACACCCCCGGGCACGTCGACTTCACCGTCGAGGTGGAGCGGTCCCTGCGGGTGCTCGACGGTGCCGTCGCCGTCTACGACGGTGTCGCGGGCGTCGAGCCGCAGACCGAGCAGGTGTGGCGGCAGGCGGAGAAGTACGGCGTCCCGCGCATGTGCTTCGTCAACAAGCTGGACCGCACCGGGGCGAACTTCTTCCGCTGCGTCGACATGATGGTCGAGCGGCTGGGCGCCAACCCGCTGGTGCTGCAGATCCCGATCGGTGCCGAGGCCGACTTCATCGGCGTCGTGGACCTGGTCCAGATGAAGGCCCTCACCTGGCGCGGCGAGACCAAGCTGGGCGAGGACTACACGGTCGAGGAGATCCCGGCCGAGCTCGCCGACCAGGCCGACGAGTACCGCGAGAAGCTGCTCGAGGGCATCGCGGACTTCGACGACTCGATCATGGAGTCCTACCTCGGCGGCGAGGAGATCTCGGTCGAGACCATCAAGGCCGCGATCCGCAAGGCCACCATCGCCGGCCAGGTCAACCCGGTCGTCACGGGTTCGGCGTTCAAGAACAAGGGCGTGCAGCCCATGCTCGACGCGGTGATCGACTACCTGCCCAGCCCGCTGGACATCGAGGCGATCGTCGGCACCGCGATGGATGGCGAGACCGAGGTCCTGCGGCACGCGGACGAGGACGAGCCGTTCTCGGCGCTGGCCTTCAAGATCCAGACCGACCAGCACCTGGGCAAGCTGACCTACATCCGCGTCTACTCCGGCAAGCTGGACGCCGGGTCCCCGGTGCTCAACAGCACCAAGGACCGCAAGGAGCGGGTCGGCAAGATCTACCAGATGCACGCCAACAAGCGCGAGGAGCGCCAGGGCGTGGGTGCCGGCGAGATCGTCGCCGTCAACGGCATGAAGCAGACCACCACGGGTGACACGCTCAGCGACCCGCAGAAGCCGGTCATCCTGGAGTCGATGAGCTTCCCGGCCCCGGTCATCTCGGTGGCCATCGAGCCCAAGACGAAGAGCGACCAGGAGAAGCTGGGCACGGCCATCCAGAAGCTGGCCGAGGAGGACCCGACCTTCCAGGTCCGCCTCGACGAGGAGACCGGTCAGACGGTCATCTCCGGCATGGGCGAGCTGCACCTGGAGATCCTCGTCGACCGCATGCGCCGCGAGTTCAACGTCGAGGCCAACGTCGGCAAGCCGCAGGTGGCCTACCGCGAGACCATCCGCAAGGGGGTCGAGCGGTACGACTACACGCACAAGAAGCAGACGGGTGGCTCCGGCCAGTTCGCGAAGGTGCAGATCGCGCTCGAGCCGCTGGCGATGGCCGCTGACTCCGCGACCTACGAGTTCGAGAACAAGGTCACCGGTGGCCGCATCCCGCGGGAGTACATCCCGTCGGTGGACGCGGGCATGCAGGACGCCATGCAGTACGGCGTCCTGGCCGGCTACCCGATGGTCGGGGTCAAGGCCACTCTGCTCGACGGTCAGTACCACGAGGTCGACTCCTCGGAGATGGCCTTCAAGATCGCCGGCTCGATGGCCTTCAAGGAGGCCGCCCGCAAGGCCAGCCCGGCCCTGCTCGAGCCGCTCATGGCCGTCGAGGTCGTCACCCCGGAGGAGAACATGGGTGACGTCATCGGTGACCTGAACTCCCGGCGCGGGACGATCCAGGCGATGGAGGAGCGCTCCGGCGCCCGCGTCGTCCGGGCCCTGGTCCCGCTCTCGGAGATGTTCGGCTACGTGGGCGACCTGCGCAGCCGCACCCAGGGGCGGGCGAGCTACACCATGGTGTTCGACTCGTACGCCGAGGTCCCGCAGAACGTGGCCAAGGAGATCATCGCGAAGGTGACGGGCGAATGAGCATCGCAGGGCCGTCCACGGCCCGAGGAGCGGAGTTCGTCCGAAACCGAGCCATGGACATCGCCGAGGTCACCGGCGAGTAAGCCCGGCGGCGGGCCCGAGCCCGCCGGCAACTCAGCACGCCCACCCCAGAGCACGCGCACGACTGCGAAGACACGGAGAGAGGATCCCAGTGGCCAAGGCCAAGTTCGAGCGGACCAAGCCGCACGTCAACATCGGCACCATCGGGCACATCGACCACGGCAAGACGACGCTCACCGCGGCGATCACCAAGGTGCTGCACGACAAGTACCCGGACCTCAACGAGGCGTCGGCCTTCGACCAGATCGACAAGGCGCCCGAGGAGAAGGCCCGCGGCATCACGATCTCGATCGCCCACGTCGAGTACCAGACCGAGAACCGGCACTACGCGCACGTCGACTGCCCCGGTCACGCCGACTACATCAAGAACATGATCACCGGTGCGGCGCAGATGGACGGCGCCATCCTGGTGGTCGCGGCGACCGACGGCCCGATGCCGCAGACCAAGGAGCACGTCCTCCTGGCCCGCCAGGTCGGCGTCCCCTACATCGTCGTGGCGCTCAACAAGGCCGACATGGTCGACGACGAGGAGATCCTCGAGCTCGTCGAGCTGGAGGTCCGCGAGCTGCTGTCCGAGTACGAGTTCCCGGGCGACGACGTCCCCGTGGTGCGCGTCTCGGCGCTCAAGGCGCTCGAGGGCGACGCCGAGTGGGGCAACAAGCTCATGGAGCTCATGGACGCGGTCGACACCGCGATCCCCGAGCCGGAGCGTGAGATCGACAAGCCGTTCCTCATGCCCGTCGAGGACGTCTTCACCATCACCGGCCGCGGCACCGTCGTGACCGGTCGCGTGGAGCGCGGCATCGTCAAGGTCTCCGAGGAGATCGAGATCGTCGGCATCCGCCCCACCTCCACCAAGACGACCGTCACCGGCGTCGAGATGTTCCGCAAGCTGCTCGACCAGGGCCAGGCCGGCGACAACGTCGGGCTGCTGCTGCGCGGCATCAAGCGCGAGGACGTCGAGCGCGGCCAGGTCGTCGTGAAGCCCGGTTCGATCACCCCGCACACGAACTTCGAGGGCTCGGTCTACATCCTCTCGAAGGACGAGGGTGGCCGTCACACGCCGTTCTTCAACAACTACCGTCCGCAGTTCTACTTCCGGACGACCGACGTCACCGGCGTCGTGACCCTGCCGGCCGGCACCGAGATGGTCATGCCGGGCGACAACACCGAGATGACGGTCGAGCTGATCCAGCCGATCGCCATGGAGGAGGGCCTGCGGTTCGCCATCCGTGAGGGTGGCCGCACCGTCGGCGCTGGTCGCGTCACCAAGATCATCAAGTAACACCCCGTGACGGGCGGCGGCCGACCGGTCGCCGCCCGTCCTCGGGTGGCCGCCCCTGTGGGCAGCGCCACCCCCTCCGCTGGGGCCAGACCGGATGAGGTCCGGACCAACCCGGCGTTCCCAGCTAGAACAGACCCCGATCGGCAGGAGCAGAAGACAGCGATGGCGGGACAGAAGATCCGCATCCGGCTGAAGGCCTACGACCACGAGGCGATCGACGCCTCGGCGCGGCGCATCGTCGACACGGTGACCAAGACCGGTGCGCGCGTCGTCGGCCCGGTGCCGCTGCCGACGGAGAAGAACGTGTACTGCGTCATCCGCTCGCCGCACAAGTACAAGGACTCGCGCGAGCACTTCGAGATGCGCACGCACAAGCGGCTCATCGACATCCTCGACCCGACGCCGAAGACGGTGGACGCGCTCATGCGCATCGACCTGCCGGCCTCGGTCGACGTCAACATCCAGTAAGGGCAGTCAGCAGACATGGCGAGCACATTCCGTGGTCTCCTCGGCGAGAAGCTGGGCATGACCCAGGTCTTCGACGAGAACAACCGCATCGTGCCGGTGACCGTCGTCAAGGCGGGCCCGTGTGTGGTGACCCAGGTGCGCACCCCCGAGGTGGACGGCTACTCCGCCGTCCAGCTCGGCTTCGGTGAGATCGACCCGCGCAAGGTGAACAGGCCCGAGGGTGGGCACTTCGCCAAGGCGGGCGTCACTCCCCGGCGCCACCTGGTGGAGCTGCGCACCGCGGACGCCTCGAACTTCACGGTCGGCCAGGAGCTGACCGCCGAGGTCTTCGACGGCGTCGCGAAGGTCGACGTCATCGGCACCAGCAAGGGCAAGGGCACCGCCGGCGTCATGAAGCGTCACGGCTTCAAGGGCCTCGGCGCGGCACACGGCACCCAGCGCAAGCACCGGTCGCCCGGTTCCATCGGCGGGGCCTCGACCCCCGGTCGCGTCTTCAAGGGCCTGCGCATGGCCGGCCGCATGGGCGCGGTCAGGACGACGACCCTCTCGCTCAACGTGCACAAGGTGGACGCCGAGCGCGGGCTGCTGCTGATCAAGGGCGCGATCCCGGGTCCGAAGGGCGGCCTCGTGCTCGTCCGCTCGGCCGTCAAGGGCGGCCCCGTGGGGAGTGACAACCAGTGACCGAGTCCACCCAGACGCGGACCGACCGTCAGGTCGACGTCCGGACCCCGGCGGGGGAGACCTCCGGCAGCGTGACGCTGCCCGGTGAGCTCTTCGACGCGTCGGCCAACGTCTCCCTCATGCACCAGGTCGTGGTGGCCCAGCTGGCCGCCGCGCGCCAGGGCACGCACGCGACCAAGACCCGTGGTCAGGTCAGCGGCGGTGGCATCAAGCCCTACCGGCAGAAGGGCACCGGCCGGGCCCGTCAGGGCTCGATCCGCGCGCCGCAGTTCGCCGGCGGTGGCACCGTCCACGGCCCGCAGCCGCGCGACTACACGCAGAAGACGCCGAAGAAGATGAAGGCCGCCGCCCTGCGCGGTGCCCTCTCCGACCGCGCCCGCGAGGACCGCGTGCACGTGGTCAGCACCTTCGTCGACGGCGATGCGCCCAAGACCAAGGCCGCCCTGACCACCCTGCTGGCGATCACCACCGCCAAGCGGGTGCTCGTGGTCCTCGACCGCGAGGACGTCCTCAACTGGGTGAGCCTGCGCAACGTGCCGCAGGTGCACCTCATCGAGGCCGGCCAGCTCAACACCTACGACGTGCTGGTCGCCGACGAGGTCATCTTCACCGAGACCGCGCTGGCCGAGTTCGTCGCCGGTCCGGTCCGGGGCAAGGGCCGCGGCACGGACCTGCCCGACGTCGGCACCCACCTCACCCCGGGCGGGGTCCCGTCGATCGCCCCGGCCGAGGGCGAGGGCAGCGTCGAGACCGTCACCGGTGCCGAGCCGGTCGCGCAGCGGGTCTCCACCCGCAAGCCGGCCGCCGACCCGCAGGACGCGGCGCCGGCCACGCCGGCGGAGGCCGCCCAGGCCCCCGCCGAGCAGGCGGCCGCCGCCAACGCCGGCCCGGACGCCACGCCTCCGAGTGAGGACGACGCGGCCGAGGGCGGCACCACCGAGACCACCGAGGAGAAGGCGTGAGCGTCCGCGACCCCCGGGACGTGCTGCTGTCCCCAGTCATCTCGGAGAAGAGCTACGGGCTGCTGGACGACAACCAGTACACGTTCATCGTGCTGCCCGAGGCGAACAAGACGCAGATCAAGATCGCGGTGGAGCAGGTCTTCAACGTGAAGGTCCTCGGCGTGAACACCATCAACCGCCAGGGCAAGCGCAAGCGCAGCAAGGGCAGCAAGCTCGGCAAGCGCAAGGACACCAAGCGGGCCATCGTCTCGCTGGCTCCCGGCGACCGCATCGAGATCTTCGGTGGTCCCGGCGCCTGAGCGCCCGGACCGTTCGGACCAGAGATAGAGGACTGAGTCAGCAATGGCTATCCGCAAGTACAAGCCGACGACGCCGGGCCGCCGCGGCTCCAGCGTCGCCGACTTCGCCGAGGTCACCCGCGACCATCCCGAGAAGTCGCTGGTCCGGCCGCTGCACGGTCGCGGCGGGCGCAACGTCCACGGGAAGGTCACGGCGCGGCACCAGGGGGGCGGGCACAAGCGCGCCTACCGGGTGATCGACTTCCGCCGGGCCGACAAGGACGGCGTGCCGGCGAAGGTCGCCCACATCGAGTACGACCCCAACCGGACGTCGCGCATCGCGCTGCTGCACTTCGCCGACGGCGAGAAGCGCTACATCATCGCGCCGGCCCGCCTGAAGCAGGGCGACACGATCGAGTGCGGCCCCGCCGCCGACATCAAGCCGGGCAACAACCTGCCGCTGCGGAACATCCCGGTGGGCACGGTGGTTCACGCCATCGAGCTCCGTCCCGGTGGCGGGGCGAAGATCGCCCGCTCCGCGGGGACGAGCGTCCAGCTGGTCGCCCGTGAGGGTCGCTTCGCCCAGCTGCGCATGCCGTCGGGCGAGATCCGCAACGTCGACGTGCGCTGCCGCGCGACCGTCGGCGAGGTGGGCAACGCCGAGCAGTCGAACATCAACTGGGGCAAGGCCGGCCGCATGCGATGGAAGGGCAAGCGCCCGACCGTCCGTGGCGTCGCCATGAACCCGGTGGATCACCCGCACGGTGGTGGTGAGGGCAAGACCTCCGGTGGTCGCCACCCGGTGAACCCGTGGGGCAAGCCGGAGGGCCGCACGCGCAAGCGCAAGGCCAGTGATGCCCTGATCGTGCGCCGCCGGCGCACCAACAAGAAGCGCTGAGCGGGTAGAGGAGTCCGACAGACATGCCACGCAGCCTGAAGAAGGGCCCGTTCGTCGACGACCACCTGCTCAAGAAGGTGGACGCGCAGAACGACAAGGGCACCAAGACCGTCATCCGCACCTGGTCGCGGCGCTCGACGATCATCCCCGACATGCTGGGGCACACGATCGCCGTGCACGACGGCCGCAAGCACGTCCCGGTCTTCGTGACCGAGGCGATGGTCGGGCACAAGCTCGGCGAGTTCGCGCCCACGCGCACCTTCCGTGGGCACGTCAAGGACGACCGCCGGTCGCGGCGCGGCTGACGGCGAGGAGACAGTTCACATGACTTCCCAGTTGGGGCACGAGGCGCCGGTCGCCCGGGCTACGGCCCGGTTCGTCCGCGTCACCCCCATGAAGGCACGCCGGGTGGTGGACCTCGTCCGCTACCTGCCGACCGACGAGGCCCTGGCCCTGCTGCGCTTCGCGCCGCAGGCCGCCAGTGAGCCGGTCGCCAAGGTCGTGGCCAGCGCCGTCGCCAACGCCGAGCACAACCTGCGGCTGGACCCGGCCGCGCTGGTCGTGAGCGCCGCGTACGTCGACGAGGGCCCGACGATGAAGCGGATCCGCCCGCGCGCCCAGGGGCGCGCGTTCCGCATCAACAAGCGGACCTGCCACATCACGGTCGAGGTCAGCGAGGTGACCGCCAGCGAGGAGCTCGCCGGCAAGTCGCGCTCGGCCCGGCGACGCACCGGGCAGTCCGGCCCGGCCACCCAGCAGCAGAAGAGCAACACGAGGGGAGGGACCCGCTAGTGGGTCAGAAGGTCAACCCGCACGGGTTCCGCTTGGGCATCACCACCGACTACAAGTCCCGGTGGTACGCCGACAAGCTGTACAAGGACTACGTCAAGGAAGACGTGGCCATCCGCAAGCTCATGTCCAAGGGCATGGAGCGGGCCGGCATCTCCAAGGTGGAGATCGAGCGGACGCGTGACCGCGTCCGGGTCGACATCCACACCGCCCGGCCGGGCATCGTCATCGGCCGCCGCGGCGCCGAGGCCGACCGGATCCGTGGCGAGCTGGAGAAGCTCACCGGCAAGCAGGTCCAGCTGAACATCCTCGAGGTCAAGAACCCCGAGGCCGACGCCCAGCTGGTGGCCCAGGCCGTCGCCGAGCAGCTGTCCAGCCGGGTGAGCTTCCGTCGCGCCATGCGCAAGGCGATGCAGTCCGCGCAGCGCAGCCCGCAGGTCAAGGGCATCCGGGTGCAGTGCTCCGGGCGCCTGGGCGGCACCGAGATGAGCCGGTCGGAGTTCTACCGCGAGGGGCGGGTGCCGCTGCACACGCTGCGGGCGAACATCGACTACGGCCTGTACGAGGCCCGCACCACCTTCGGCCGCATCGGCGTGAAGGTGTGGATCTACAAGGGCGACGTCAGCGGCTCCCGCGCCGAGCGTGAGGCCCTCGAGGCCCTCGCCGCCCGGCAGCAGCGCCGCGAGCGGGCCCAGCGCCCGCGTCGTTCGGGCTCGTCGGGCACCACCGCCGGCGGCACCGAGGCCGGCCGCGCCGCGGCCGAGTCCTCGACCGGGCCGGTCGACACCACCGACAGTGCCGTGGCCGCGACCTCGGGCGACGCCGTCGAGCAGACCGTCGCCGAGAACGTGAGCCCCGAGGCCACCGCTGCGGCCGAGACCACGGCCGAGCAGAACACCACGGAGGGCTGACCCGTGCTGATCCCACGGCGCGTCAAGCACCGCAAGCAGCACCACCCGAACCGCTCGGGTCGGGCCAAGGGCGGGACCGAGATCAACTTCGGCGAGTACGCCATCCAGGCCCTCGAGCCGGCGTACGTCACCAACCGCCAGATCGAGTCGGCCCGTATCGCGATGACCCGGCACATCCGCCGTGGCGGGAAGGTCTGGATCTCCATCTACCCGGACCGTCCCCTCACCAAGAAGCCGGCCGAGACCCGCATGGGTTCCGGCAAGGGCTCGCCCGAGTGGTGGATCGCCAACGTCAAGCCGGGCCGGATCATGTTCGAGCTGTCCGGCGTGGCCGAGCCGGTGGCCCGCGAGGCCATGCGCCGCGCGATCCACAAGCTGCCCATGAAGTGCCGCTTCGTCACTCGTGAAGGAGAGGTGTGATGGCCGCCGGTCTGACCGCCCCCGAGCTGCGTGAGCTCTCCGTCGAGGAGCTGGC
The DNA here is from genome assembly GCF_048569675.1 of Geodermatophilus sp. CPCC 206100. Taxonomy (NCBI): domain Bacteria; kingdom Bacillati; phylum Actinomycetota; class Actinomycetes; order Geodermatophilales; family Geodermatophilaceae; genus Geodermatophilus; species Geodermatophilus sp. CPCC 206100. The sequence goes on along the minus strand of NZ_JAQISV010000014.1, from coordinate 118,104 downwards.
CACGCGGCTGCGCGAGTCCAAGGAAGAACTGTTCAACCTGCGGTTCCAGGTGGCCACCGGCCAGCTGGACAACAACCGGCGACTGCAGACCGTCCGCCGCGACATCGCCCGGATCTACACGATCATGCGCGAGCGCGAGCTGGGTCTCTCGGTCGCCCCGAACGAGGGTGTGGCATGAGCGAGCCCCAGTCGGCGACGACGAACGCCGCCGCCGCGTCGGGCCCCGGCCTGGCCGGCCGCGGGTACCGCAAGGTCCGCGAGGGCCTCGTGGTCAGCGACAAGATGGACAAGACGATCGTCGTCGAGGTCGAGGACCGTGTGAAGCACGGCCTCTACGGCAAGGTCATCCGTCGCACCAGCAAGCTGAAGGCGCACGACGAGCAGCAGGTCGCCGGCATCGGTGACCGCGTGCAGATCATGGAGACCCGGCCGACGTCGGCCACCAAGCGGTGGCGGCTGGTCGAGGTCCTCGAGAAGGCCAAGTGATCCCCGGTCACCCGGTCCGCACCTGGGCCGAGTGACCAGCGCCCCTCCGGGGGAGGTCCAAGAGCAGGTACTCTGGACGACTGGCGCGCCCTCGGGGGAACGCGCCGCATCCCGGTACCCGTGCTCGGACGCACCGGCGGCAGAACGCCCGCCGGTGCGTCCGCACGTGGGTGCCGGACAGCCGGTTCACCGACTCGGTCCGGCTGTCACATCGAAGACTTGGGAGTAGGACGTGATCCAGCAGGAGTCACGACTGCGGGTCGCCGACAACACCGGTGCGAAGGAGATCCTCTGCATCCGGGTGCTCGGCGGTTCCGGACGTCGCTACGCCGGGATCGGCGACGTCATCGTCGCCACCGTGAAGGACGCGCTGCCCGGCGCCGGCGTCAAGCGGGGTGACGTGGTCAAGGCCGTCGTCGTCCGCACGGTGAAGGAGCGTCGTCGTCCGGACGGCTCCTACATCCGCTTCGACGAGAACGCCGCGGTCATCATCCGCGACAGCGGCGACCCCCGCGGGACCCGCATCTTCGGCCCGGTGGGCCGGGAGCTGCGCGACAAGCGCTTCATGCGGATCATCTCGCTCGCCCCGGAGGTGTTGTGACCATGGCGGAGAAGACCCCCTCCATGAAGGTCAAGAAGGGCGACACCGTCGTCGTGCTGACCGGTAAGGACAAGGGCGCGAAGGGTCGTGTCATCGCCGCCTACCCGAAGGACCAGAAGGTGCTGGTCGAGGGCGTGGGCCGGGTGAAGAAGCACACCCGCATCAGCTCGAACCAGCGCGGTGCGCAGCAGGGCGGGATCGTCACCCAGGAGGCGCGCATCCACGTGAGCAACGTGATGGTGATCGACTCCGAGGACAAGCCGACCCGGGTCGGTTACCGCAAGGACGAGGAAGGCCGCAGCATCCGGGTCTCGCGGCGCACCGGTAAGGACCTCTGATCCCATGAGTGCACCCACCCGTGAGCTGCCCCGCATGCTCGCCCACTACCGCGAGGCCATCGCGCCGGCCCTGAAGACGCAGTTCGACTACGACAACGTCATGCAGATCCCGCGGCTGACGAAGATCGTCGTCAACATGGGCGTCGGCGAGGCGACCCGCGACGCCAAGCTGATGGACGGCGCGGTCCGCGACCTCACCGCCATCACCGGCCAGAAGCCGGCCGTCGTCCGGGCCCGCAAGTCCATCGCGCAGTTCAAGCTCCGCGAGGGCATGCCGATCGGCGCCAAGGTGACCCTCCGCGGCGACCGCATGTGGGAGTTCCTGGACCGGCTGCTGTCGCTGGCCCTGCCCCGCATCCGTGACTTCCGTGGCCTCAACGCCAAGCAGTTCGACGGCCACGGCAACTACACGTTCGGTCTGACGGAGCAGTCCATGTTCCGCGAGATCGACGTCGACAAGATCGACCGGCCGCGCGGTATGGACATCACGCTGGTCACCACCGCCACGAACGACGAGGAGGGTCGCGAGCTCCTCCGCCTGCTGGGCTTCCCGTTCGCCGGCCAGCCCGTCGTGACCACCATCCGCTGAGCCGGGCGAGGAGAGCACCGACATGGCCAAGAAGGCCCTGATCAACAAGGCGGCCCGCAAGCCGAAGTTCGCGGTCCGCGGCTACACCCGCTGCCAGCGCTGCGGGCGTCCGCACTCCGTGTTCCGCAAGTTCGGCCTGTGCCGGATCTGCCTGCGCGAGATGGCGCACGCCGGCGAGCTGCCGGGCGTCAGCAAGTCCAGCTGGTAAGAGGACCCCGTCCTCCCCACCCGTCGCAGGCTCAGGGTGGGACCCGGGACGGGGCCACACCGTGGCCCTGCAGTGGGTCGCTCCATCCCCTCACCAACGCACCACCGATCGCCGAGAGGCCCCCGCGCCAAGTCCCTGACCCGGCGCCTGAGGAACCGCGGCGAGAGAGGCACCACACCCCATGACGATGACCGACCCGATCGCGGACATGCTGACGCGGATCCGGAACGCCAACCAGGCGTACCACGACTCCGCGGCCATGCCGTCGTCGAAGCTGAAGACGCACATCGCCGAGATCCTCCAGCAGGAGGGCTACATCGCCGGCTGGACCGTCAACGAGGTCGAGAAGGACGGCGCCACCCGCAAGGAGCTGGTGATCGACCTCAAGTACGGCCCCAACCGTGAGCGGAGCATCGCCGGCGTCCGGCGCGTCTCCAAGCCCGGTCTGCGGGTGTACGCCAAGTCCACCGCGCTGCCCAAGGTGCTCGGCGGCCTCGGGGTGGCCATCATCTCCACCTCGACCGGGCTGCTGACCGACCGGCAGGCGAACAAGAAGGGCGTGGGCGGGGAAGTCCTCGCCTACGTCTGGTAAGGGAGCGAGCAGATGTCACGGATCGGACGACTCCCGATCCCCGTGCCCGGTGGTGTGGACATCGCCATCGACGGTCAGACGGTCAGCGTGAAGGGCCCCAAGGGCCAGCTGACCCACACCGTCGCTGCGCCGATCACCGTCGCGCACGGGGAGGACGGCACGCTCAGCGTGCAGCGCCCCAACGACGAGCGGGAGAGCCGCGCCCTCCACGGGCTGTCGCGCACCCTGATCGCCAACATGATCACCGGCGTCACCGAGGGCTACACCAAGACCCTCGAGATCGTCGGCGTCGGTTACCGCGTCGCGGCCCGCGGGTCGGACCTCGAGTTCGCCCTGGGCTACAGCCACCCGGTGCCGGTCAGGGCCCCCGAGGGGATCACCTTCACCGTCGAGTCGCCCACCCGCCTGCGGGTGACCGGCATCGACAAGCAGCAGGTCGGTCAGGTCGCGGCCAACATCCGCAAGCTGCGCCGTCCCGACCCGTACAAGGGCAAGGGCGTGCGCTACCAGGGCGAGGTCGTCAAGCGCAAGGTCGGGAAGACGGGTAAGTGATGGCACAGACCGAGAAGAGTGCCGCTCGGGTGCACAAGCCCGTCGGTACCGACGTCAGCACCGCACGGCGGGTCTCCCGCCTGCGCCGGCACAACCGGCTGCGCAAGCGGGTCTCCGGCACGCAGGAGCGTCCGCGCCTGGTGGTCAAGCGCAGCTCGCGGCACATCCACGTGCAGCTGGTCGACGACACGCTCGGCCGCACGCTGGCCAGCGCCTCGACGATGGGCCTGCGTGGGACGGACGGCGACAAGTCCGCCCTCGCCCGTCAGGTCGGTGGGCTGATCGCCGAGCGCGCGAAGGCCGCCGGCATCTCCGCGGTCGTCTTCGACCGTGGTGGCAACCGGTACGCCGGGCGGATCGCCGCTCTGGCCGACGGTGCCCGCGAGGGTGGGCTGGACTTCTGATGAGCAACGAGATGATCGAGAGGGACGTCTGATGCCAGGACCACAGCGACGCGGCGGCGGCGCCGGCGGCGGCAACGACCGCCGCGACCGTCGTGACGGCGGGCGGGGGCCCGGCGGCGCACCTGCCGAGAAGAGCAACTTCATCGAGCGCGTGGTGGCCATCAACCGCGTGTCCAAGGTCGTCAAGGGTGGTCGGCGCTTCAGCTTCACCGCCCTGGTGATCGTGGGCGACGGCGACGGCACCGTGGGCGTCGGCTACGGCAAGGCCAAGGAGGTGCCCGCGGCGATCGCCAAGGGCGTCGAGGAGGCCAAGAAGCACTTCTACAAGGTGCCCCGGATCGCCAGCACCATCCCGCACCCGGTGCAGGGTGAGGCGGCCGCCGGTGTCGTGCTGCTCAAGCCGGCCAGCCCCGGTACCGGCGTCATCGCCGGTGGCCCGGTGCGCGCCGTCCTCGAGTGCGCCGGCATCCACGACGTGCTCTCCAAGAGCCTCGGGTCGTCGAACCCGATCAACATCGTGCACGCGACCATGCAGGCGCTGAAGGACCTCGTCCGCCCCGAGGAGATCGCGGCCCGCCGCGGTCTGCCCCTGGAGGACGTCGCTCCGGCGGCCATGCTGCGGGCTCGCGCGGGTCAGGGGGCCTGACGTGGCACAGCTCAAGGTCACCCAGATCCGGTCCGCCATCGGGACCAAGCCCAACCAGCGCCAGACGCTGCGGTCGCTGGGCCTCAAGCGGATCAACCACTCGGTCGTCCAGGAGGACCGTCCCGAGATCCGCGGGATGGTCGCGACGGTGCCGCACCTGGTCACCGTCGAAGAGATCAGCTGAACCGCGGCTGAGTAGGGACATCTCATGACTCTCAAGGTCCACCACCTGCGTCCGGCCCCGGGCGCCCACACCGCCAAGACCCGCGTGGGTCGCGGCGAGGGCTCCAAGGGCAAGACGGCCGGTCGCGGCACCAAGGGCACCGGCGCGCGCGGCAACACCTCCGCGCGCTTCGAGGGCGGGCAGACGCCGCTGCACATGCGGCTGCCCAAGCTCTCGGGCTTCAAGAGCCCGAACAAGGTCGTGTTCCAGGTCGTCAACCTCGACCGGATCGCGGCGCTGTTCCCCCAGGGCGGCACGGTCGACCCCGACTCCCTCGCCGAGGCCGGCGCGGTGCGCCGCGGCCAGCCGGTGAAGGTGCTCGGCACCGGCGACCTGGGCGGTGTCCAGGTGCACGTGTCCGCGCACGCCTTCTCGACCTCCGCCGCTGAGAAGATCTCGGCGGCCGGGGGCAGCACCACCCGCGTGTGACCGCTGACGACCCCCGGGACCGCTCGATCGGCCCCGGGGGTCGTCTGCTGCCCGCCGGGCGCCCCACGACGCCCGCCGGATCCGGCCCCCTGCAGGCTCCCGCCGCGAGCAAGCGAGTGGCGGGGCGCAGGGGGTCCTCCCACCGTTGCTAACCTCATCCGACCGAAGCAGGGGAGGGCACGTGCTGCAGGCGTTCGCCGCGGCGTTCCGGACGCCAGACCTCCGGCGCAAGCTGCTGTTCTCCCTGGCGATCATCGCCGTGTACCGGCTGGGCGCCCAGGTCCCCGGACCCGGCGTCTCGACCGAGGCGATCAACAGCTGTCTCGAGGCCGCGCAGGCCTCCGACCAGCGGGATCTCTACTCGCTGGTCAACCTCTTCTCCGGCGGCGCACTGCTGCAGCTGTCGGTGTTCGCGCTGGGGATCATGCCCTACATCACCGCGAGCATCATCGTGCAGCTGCTGGTCGTGGTGATCCCGCGCTTCGAGCAGCTGAAGAAGGAAGGCCAGTCCGGCCAGGCGAAGCTGACGCAGTACACCCGCTACCTGACGATCGCCCTGGCGATCCTGCAGAGCACCGGTGTCATCGCGCTCGCCCGCAGCGGACAGCTGTTCCCCAACTGCAGCGCCGACCTGATCCCCGAGGACTCCATCTGGTCCACGGTCGTGCTGGTCGTGACCATGACCGCCGGCACCGCCATGGTCATGTGGCTCGGCGAGCTGCTCACGGAGAAGGGGATCGGCAACGGCATGTCCGTGCTGATCTTCACCTCGATCGCGGCCCGCATCCCCTCCGAGGGCGGCGCGATCCTGCAGACCCGCGGCGGCTTCGTCTTCACCCTCGTCTGCCTGCTGGCCATCGTCATCATCACGTCGGTCGTCTACGTCGAGCAGGCGCAGCGGCGGATCCCGGTGCAGTACGCCAAGCGCATGGTCGGCCGGCGCATGTACGGCGGCACCTCGACCTACCTGCCGCTGAAGGTCAACCAGGCCGGCGTCATCCCGGTCATCTTCGCCTCGTCGCTGCTCTATCTCCCGCAGCTGATCACCCAGCTCCAGGGGAACGAGACCGGTCCGGTCCGGCGGTTCTTCGAGAACTACGTCATCGACCAGAGCAGCCCCGTCCACATCGCCGTCTACTTCGGGCTGATCGTCTTCTTCACGTACTTCTACGTGTCGATCACCTTCAACCCCGAGGAGCGGGCCGAGGACATGAAGCGCTACGGCGGCTTCATCCCCGGCATCCGTCCCGGCCGGCCGACCGCGGAGTACCTGCAGTACGTGCTGTCCCGGATCACCCTGCCCGGGTCGATCTACCTGGGCCTGGTGGCAGTGTTGCCCAACCTGTTCCTGTCACTGACGCAGCAGGGGCAGAACCAGAACTTCCCGTTCGGCGGGACCGCGGTGCTGATCATGGTGGGAGTGGGGTTGGAGACGGTGAAGCAGATCGAGACGCAACTCAACCAGCGCAACTACGAAGGGTTCCTGAAGTAGTGCGCGTCGTGCTGCTCGGCCCGCCCGGGGCGGGCAAGGGCACCCAGGCGCAGATCATCGCCGGCCAGCTCGGCGTCCCGGCCATCTCCACCGGCGACATCTTCCGCGCGAACGTGAGCGGGCAGACCGAGCTCGGCATGAAGGCCAAGACCTACATGGACGCCGGCGACCTGGTCCCCGACGAGATCACCGTCGCCATGGTCCGCGACCGCCTGGCCGAGACCGACGCCAAGGGCGGCTTCCTGCTGGACGGCTTCCCGCGCACCATCGCGCAGGCCGAGCAGCTGCGCGACTCCCTGGGCGAGCTGGGCCACCGGCTGGACTGCGTGCTGGAGCTCGTGGTCGACGAGGACGAGCTGGTGCGCCGGCTCTCCGGCCGACGCATGCTCGTCGACGGCGAGTGGGTGCAGCGCGAGGACGACAAGCCGGAGACCGTGCGGCACCGGCTGCAGGTGTACCGGGAACAGACGGCGCCGCTGTCGGGGTTCTACGACTCCGCGGGGCTCCTGTCCCGCATCGACGCGATCGGCGCCGTCGACGAGGTCACCCAGCGCGCGATCGCCGCGCTGGAGCAGTCCGCGGCGGGCCGGTCCGACGGGCCGGACGCGGGCTGAGGGACGGCGGCGCAGACGATGGCCGCCGGGATCCTCGGCCGCATCCCGCTGCTGGGGAAGTGGAGTGGACGCATGATCCAGATCAAGACGGCGCAGGAGATCGAGCTCATGCGCGGCGCGGGGCTCGTGGTGGCCAGCGCCATCGCCGCGGTGCGGGCCGCCGTCCGCCCCGGCGTGACCACCGGTGAGCTCGACGCGATCGCCGAGGACCACATCCGCACCGCCGGCGCGGTGCCGTCCTTCCTCGGGTACCACGGGTTCACCGGGAGCATCTGCGCGTCGATCAACGACGAGGTCGTGCACGGCATCCCCGACCCCAAGCGGGCGCTGGCCCTGGGCGACAACATCTCCATCGACTGCGGCGCGATCCTCGCCGGCTGGCACGGCGACTCCGCCGTCACGGTGACCGTGGGGGAGCCCTCCGCGGCCGACGCTGCCCTCATCGACGTCACCGAGCGCTCCATGTGGGCCGGGCTGGCCCGCGCCGTCGCCGGCGGCCGGCTCACCGACATCAGTCACGCGGTCGAGGAGTCGATCACCGCCGAGTCGCACCCCTACGGGATCGTCGACCACTACGGCGGGCACGGCATCGGCACCGAGATGCACCAGGACCCGCACGTGCTCAACTACGGCCGGGCGGGCCGAGGCCCGAAGCTGGTGCCCGGCCTGGCCCTCGCGATCGAGCCCATGGTGACCGTGGGGGACCCGGCCACCGTCGAGCTCGAGGACGGCTGGACCGTGGTGACCAAGGACGGGTCGCGCGCGGCCCACTTCGAGCACACCGTCGCCATCACCCCGGAAGGCCCCTGGGTCCTCACGGCCGAGGACGGCGGCGTCGCGGGGCTGGCCCCCTTCGGGATCACCCCCCGCAGCTGAGAGAGGACCCCGTCGCCCCCCAGCGCCCGCTTCGCGCCCGCGGGGACCCTGCGACGGGGCTGAACCGTCGCACGGGGCGAGCTCTCCACCATCCGGGATCACAGGAGTCCGGGTTGGAGAGGCGCGCCGGGGCGGGGTACAGTTGCCGACGGCGTTCACGCCGTCCTGTCGTCGTGCTGTGGCCGCATGACGCAGGACGCCCTCGCGAGAGCGCCTGCACCACCTGATCTGCAGACAAGCCGAACGCGTCCGCCGGGTACCGGCATGGCCGCGGGAGGACACCAGCACCATCGAGTCAAGGAGACCGTGTAGGGCATGGCGAAGAAGGACGGGGCCATCGAGGTCGAGGGTCGCGTCGTCGAGCCGCTGCCCAATGCGATGTTCCGGGTCGAGCTGCAGAACGGGCACCGGGTGCTCGCCCACATCAGCGGCAAGATGCGGCAGCACTACATCCGCATCCTGCCCGAGGACCGCGTGGTCGTGGAGCTCTCGCCCTACGACCTGACCCGCGGCCGCATCGTCTACCGGTACAAGTAACCGCCGCTGCGCGCCCGGCCGACCCGGCCGGCGTGCTCGGCACACGATCTGAGGAATGAGGGGCGGCACCGGTGAAGGTCCAGCCGTCGGTGAAGAAGATCTGCGACAAGTGCAAGGTGATCCGCCGGCACGGCCGGGTCATGGTCATCTGCGACAACGCCCGCCACAAGCAGCGGCAGGGCTGAGGGAGTACCTGGACATGGCACGACTGGCCGGCGTCGACCTGCCCCGCGAGAAGCGGATGGAGATCGCGCTCACCTACATCTACGGCATCGGGAAGTCCCACGCCAAGGAGACCCTGGCCGCGACGGGCGTCAGCCCCGACCTGCGCGCCCGGGACCTCAGCGACGAGGACCTGCTGAAGCTCCGCGACTACATCGACGAGCACTTCCGCGTCGAGGGCGACCTGCGCCGCGAGGTGGCCGCCGACATCCGCCGCAAGGTGGAGATCGGCTGCTACCAGGGCCTGCGTCACCGCCGTGGGCTGCCCGTCCACGGTCAGCGCACCCGCACCAATGCGCGCTCGAGCAAGGGCCCGCGCAAGACCATCGCCGGCAAGAAGAAGGCCGGCAAGAAGTAGTAGAAGGACCCCGGCGCCCCCCAGCCCTCGCTCCGCTCGGTCCGGGCCCCTGCGCCGGGGCCGGCTACACCTCTCTAGGCCACGAAGAGAAGGACAACACAGACACATGCCTCCCAGGGCTCGCACTGCGGCTGGTGCCAAGAAGGTCCGCCGCAAGGAGAAGAAGAACGTCGCCCACGGCGCCGCTCACATCAAGAGCACGTTCAACAACACGATCGTCTCGATCACCGACCCCAACGGGAACGTGATCAGCTGGGCGTCCGCCGGCCACGTCGGCTTCAAGGGCTCGCGCAAGTCCACGCCGTTCGCCGCGCAGATGGCCGCGGAGAACGCCGCGCGCAAGGCGCAGGAGCACGGCATGCGCAAGGTCGACGTCTTCGTGAAGGGCCCCGGTTCCGGCCGGGAGACCGCCATCCGGTCCCTCCAGGCCACCGGCCTCGAGGTCGGCCAGATCCAGGACGTGACCCCGCAGCCGCACAACGGCTGCCGCCCCAAGAAGCGCCGCCGGGTCTGACCGGCCACCGACGAGAGCGAAGGTAAACAGACGTGGCCCGTTACACCGGAGCCGACTGCCGCATGTGCCGGCGCGAGAAGATGAAGCTGTTCCTCAAGGGCAGCAAGTGCGAGTCCCCGAAGTGCCCGATCGAGATCCGGCCCTACCCGCCGGGCGAGCACGGCCGGGGCCGCAGCAAGGACAGCGAGTACCTGCTGCAGCTGCGCGAGAAGCAGAAGGCCCGCCGCATCTACGGCGTGCTGGAGAAGCAGTTCCGCGGCTACTACGAAGAGGCGAACAAGAAGTCGGGCAAGACCGGTGAGGTCCTGCTGCAGATCCTCGAGTCGCGCCTGGACAACGTCGTCTACCGGGCCGGCTTCGCCGAGTCCCGGGACATGGCCCGCCAGCTGGTGCGCCACGGCCACATCCGGGTCAACGGCCGCAAGGTCGACATCCCGTCGTACCGGGTGACCGCCAACGACATCGTCGAGGTCGCCGAGAAGTCGCGGCAGATGCTGCCCTTCGAGATCGCCCAGGCCCGCGCCGGCGAGCGCCCCGTGCCGCCGTGGCTGGAGGTCATCAGCAGCCAGCTGCGCGTGCTGGTCCACAACATCCCGGCCCGCCAGGTGATCGACACCCCGGTCCAGGAGCAGCTGATCGTGGAGCTCTACTCCAAGTAAGTCGAAGGACCCCGTCCTCCTCGTCCCTCGCACGCTCGGGACGAGCCTCCGGACGGGGCCAACGGCCCCGGTGGGCGGACCGATGTCCACCGGGGCCTGCACCACCCCCCTCACGGCGTCATATGGCGGTCGCCGGAGGACACGAAGGAGAACCACCATGCTCATCGCACAGCGCCCCACGCTGACCGAGGAGACCATCTCCGAGCAGCGCTCGCGGTTCGTGATCGAGCCGCTCGAGCCCGGCTTCGGCTACACCCTCGGCAACTCCCTCCGGCGCACGCTCCTGTCCTCGATCCCCGGTGCGGCTGTCACCAGCATCCGGATCGAGGGCACCCTGCACGAGTTCACCACCGTGCCCGGGGTCAAGGAGGACGTCACCGAGATCATCCTCAACCTCAAGGGCCTGGTCGTCAGCTCCGACTCCGACGAGCCGGTGACCATGTACCTGCGCAAGCAGGGCCCGGGTGAGGTCACCGCCGCCGACATCGCGCCCCCGGCCGGTGTCGAGGTGCACAACCCCGAGCTGCACATCGCCACGCTCAACGGCAAGGGCCGGCTGGAGATCGAGCTGGTCGTCGAGCGCGGCCGCGGCTACGTCCCGGCCCCGCAGAACAAGCAGCCGGGCCAGGAGATCGGCCGGATCCCCGTCGACTCCATCTACTCGCCGGTCCTCAAGGTCACCTACGGCGTCGAGGCGACCCGCGTCGAGCAGCGCACCGACTTCGACCGGCTGGTCGTCGACGTCGAGACCAAGCCGTCGATCGCCCCGCGCGACGCGATCGCCAGCGCCGGCTCCACGCTGGTCGAGCTGTTCGGCCTGCTCCGTGAGCTGAACATCGACGCCGAGGGCATCGAGGTCGGGCCCAGCCCGGCCGAGGCCGCCGACATCGCGAACTTCTCGATGCCGATCGAGGACATGGACCTCACCGTCCGGTCCTACAACTGCCTCAAGCGCGAGGGCGTGCACACCGTCGGGGAGCTCGTCACCCGCTCGGAGGCCGACCTGCTCGACATCCGCAACTTCGGGGCCAAGTCGATCGACGAGGTCAAGATGAAGCTGGCGGCCATGGGCCTGGCGCTCAAGGACAGCCCGCCCGGGTTCATCCCCACCTCCGTCGAGAGCTACGACGAGGGCTACGAGACCGACGCGTACCAGGGCACGGCCGAGTACGGGGACATCGAGTACAGCAACGGGTCCTACCAGGAGACCGAGCAGCTCTGAGCTGCACGGTCGTCCGGGCCGGACGGCGGGGCGACCCGCCGTCCGGCACCGCCCACCGGACGGCCACACTGAAGCGACGACAGCACCACGGATGACGCAGCCCGGCACCGACCGCCCGGCCGCCTGAGGAAGGACCGACATGCCCACCCCCACCAAGGGCCCCCGTCTCGGCGGATCCCCCTCGCACGAGCGGCTGATGCTGGCCAACCTGGCCACCTCGCTGTTCGAGCACGGGCGGATCACCACCACCGAGGCCAAGGCGAAGCGGCTGCGTCCCTTCGCCGAGAAGCTGGTGACGTTCGCGAAGCGCGGTGACCTGCACGCGCGCCGTCAGGTCATGACCGTCATCCGGGACAAGGACGTCGTCCACCAGCTGTTCGCCGACATCGGCCCCCGCTACGAGAACCGGCCCGGTGGCTACACCCGCATCACCAAGGTCGGGCCCCGCAAGGGCGACAACGCCCCCATGGCCGTCATCGAGCTGGTCGAGGCGCTGACCGTGGCGCAGCAGGCCGTCGGCGAGGCCGAGCAGGCCCGGGGCACCCGGTTCGCCGCGGGCGCCGGCGCGGCCGCCGCCTCCGGCGAGGTCACGGCCGACGCGCTCGAGGTCAGCGACGCCGACGAGACCGCCGACGACACGGCGGCCGCTGACGAGACCCCGGCCGACGCCGAGGTCGCTGCCGAGGCGGACGCCACCGACACCGTGGCCGCCGACGCGGAGACCCCGGGCGACGCCGAGGACACCGGCGGCGCGCGGTGACCGACCGGGAGAACTCGGGCGAGGGCGGCAACGCCGGCGCCGTCGGGGTCCCGGCCAGCGGCGGCGACCAGGGCGCGACCGTCGAGGGCGAGACGACCGGACCGGGTGGGGACACCTCCCCGGCCGTCGTGGCCGGCGACGTCGACCCCGAGGCCCAGCAGGTGGTGACCGACGTCTTCACCCCGGACGGCGAGCGCCAGGACGACTCCGACGTCACCCCGGAGCCGTTCCGCGAGAACGCGGCGATCGTGGTGGACCCGGCGCTGTCCCCGGAGGTGGCCCGTGCGGCCGCCGCCGAGGTCGAGGCCGCCGAGCTCTCCGACGCCGCGACGTCCAGCACCCTGTACCAGGGTGGGGACTCGGCGCCCGACCCCCAGTGAGCGGTCGCTGAACGCCCTGCACGACCCTGACGAGCCCGCTCCCGATCCCGGGAGCGGGCTCGTCCGTCTCCGCCTCCGGATCGCCTACGACGGCACCGCGCTGCACGGGTGGGCCCGCCAGCCCGCGCACCGGACGGTCCAGGGGGACCTGGAGGCGGCGCTGGCCACGGTGCTGCGCGCCCCGGCCGGGCTGACCGTCGCCGGCCGCACGGACGCCGGCGTGCACGCCATCGGTCAGGTGGCCCACCTCGACGTCCCGCGGGAGGCGTGGGAGCGCCAGCGCGGCACACTCGTCCGCCGGCTGCGCGGGGTGCTGCCACCGGACATCGCGGTGACCGCCGTCGACGAGGCGCCGGCGGACTTCGACGCCCGTTTCGGGGCGCTGCGCCGCCACTACGTCTACCGCCTGACCGACGCCGAGGCCGGCCCGCCGCCGCTGCGCCGGCTGGACACCGTGGGCTGGCCGCGCCGCCTGGACGTCGACGCCATGCACCTGGCCGCGGGTCTGCTGCTGGGCGAGCACGACTTCGCCGCCTTCTGCCGCCGCCGCGAGGGCGCGACGACCGTCCGGACGCTGCTGGCGCTGGCCGTCGCCCGCGAGGGGGACCTCGTCGAGGTGCGGGCGTCGGCGGACGCGTTCTGCCACTCGATGGTGCGCAGCCTGGTCGGCGCGCTGCTGGCCGTGGGGGAGGGACGGCGGCCGCCGGAGTGGCCGGCCGGCCTGCTGCCTCGCACCCGCCGGGCCGACGAGGTGCCGGTCGCCCCGGCGGGGGGCCTGGCCCTCGTCGGCGTCGACTACCCGCCCGACGCCGAGCTGGCCGCCCGCGCCCGGGTCACCCGCGCCCGCCGGGAGTAGGCCTCAGGGGACCGCGGCGACCGTCTCGGCGATCGGCGTGGACCCACCGACCAGCTCCACCACGGTGCCGTTCAGCGGGCTGTCCAGGAACGCCAGGAGGACGGCGGCCACGTCGTCGCGTGGCACGTCCCCGAACTCGATGCCGCGCCCGAGCGTCACCCGCCCGGTGCCCGGGTCGTCGGTCAGCCGACCCGGTCGCAGGACCACCGGATCCAGGGCGGGCCGGGACAGGATGTCGTCCTCGGCGGCCAGCTTGGCCTCCAGGTAGGCGGCGAACACCGGGTCCATGTCCCGCGGCGTCCCCTGACGGGCCTGCTCGACGCCCATCGAGGACACCAGCAGGTAGCGCCGCACCCCCGCCCGCTGGGCGGCGTCGGCGAGCAGCACGGCCGCACCGCGGTCCACCGTGTGCTTGCGCGCGGCTCCGCTGCCCGGCCCGGCGCCCGCGGCGAACACCACCGCGTCGGCGCCCTCGACCACCGCGGCGACGTCGTCCACGCCGGCCCGCTCGAGGTCCAGGACGACCGGCTGCACGCCGTCCGCCCGGAGGTCCGCCTGGTGGCCAGGGTCGCGGACGATGCCGACGGCGGAGTCGCCGCGGGCCGACAGCAGCCGGCCGAGGCGGCGAGCGACCTGGCCGTGGGCTCCGGCGACGACGACGCGCATGGTCCGGCGCTACCCCGGCGGGCGGCGCGGCACCCGCCGGGGCACGGATCGGGTCGCAGCGGCGGCCCGCGCCCGCGCCAGGTCGGCCGGGGTGTCGCAGTCGGTCCAGGGCGGCGGCTGTCCCGGGGCGACGTCCGGGTGCAGCCGGCGCACGGCCAGCGGCGCGAGCACCTTGCGCACCGACGTGGGCCCGCGGGCGCCGGCGACCGCGGCGCGCAGGGCCGTCGTCCGCCAGACGCCGAGCAGCAGCTGGTCCTGGCCGGTGTCGTCCACGACGAGCACGCCGTCCCCGGTGAGCCGCTCGCGCAGCTGCCCCACGAGCCGGGGGGTCACGAACGGCAGGTCGCCGGCGAGCACCGCGACCACCTCCGTGGGCACGTGCTCCAGGCCGGCCCGCACCGCCGCCACCGGGCCGCCGCGCGGGGGCTCCTCGCGGACGACCACGACGCCCGGCGGCACCGGCTGGGGCGGGCCGACGACGATGCGCGGGTCGGCGTCGGCGACCGCGGCCAGGACCGCGGCGAGGATCGTGCGGCCTCCCACCTCCAGCTGCGGCTTGGCCTGACCGCCCATGCGGGCCGCGCGCCCGCCGGCCAGGATCACGGCGGAGAAGGGCGGCAGCTCGGGCACACCGCGACCGTAGGGGCCCGGCGTGGGTACCGTCGCCGTTCGTGGGACGAGTCACGAGCCGGACGCCGGTGCTGCGGATCCGCGGTTCGGTGCGCAGCACCCGCCCGGACACCGTGGCGGCCGAGGAGCCGCTGGAGATCCGGCTGGCCGGGACGCCGCTGGCGGTGACGATGCGCACCCCCGGGCACGACTTCGACCTGGTGCACGGCTTCCTGCTCACCGAGGGCGTGATCGCCGGCGCGGACGACGTGCTGGGGCTGCGGTACTGCGACTCCGTCGACCCCGACGGCCGCAACACCTACAACGTCGTGGACGTCGACCTCGCCCCCGGCGTGGAGCCGCCGGACACGGCCCTGGACCGCAACTTCTACACGTCGAGCTCGTGCGGGGTCTGCGGCAAGGCGAGCATCGACGCGATCCGCACCCGCACCCGGTACGACGTCGCCGGAGACGGCCTCCGGCTGCCGCTGGAGACGCTGCTGGCGCTGCCGGACCGGCTGCGCGCGGCCCAGCAGGTCTTCGACAAGACCGGCGGCCTGCACGCGGCGGGGCTGTTCACCGCGGAGGGCGAGCTGGTCGCGCTGCGGGAGGACGTCGGCCGGCACAACGCGGTGGACAAGGCGGTGGGCGACGCCGTCCGCGCCGGCCGGCTGCCGCTGGCCGGGCACGTGCTCATGGTCAGCGGGCGGGCCAGCTTCGAGCTCACGCAGAAGGCGGCGATGGCCGGCGTCCCGGTGCTGGCCGCGGTGTCGGCGCCGTCCTCGCTGGCGGTGGAGCTCGCCGCCGACGTCGGCGTCACCCTGGTCGGCTTCCTCCGCGGCGACGGCTGCAACGTCTACACCTGCCCCGAGCGCCTGGTCCTGCCCGAGTGAGCGGAGTCGCTCGGTGACGGAAACCGTTCCCGAGCGACTCCGCTTCCTCAGTGGTCGCCGCCGCGGAGCTGGCTGACCACGTGCGGGAGGAGCGGGCCGAGCACGGCCAGCCCGTCGCGGACGCCGCCGGTCGAGCCGGGCAGGTTGACGATGAGCGTCCGCCCGGCGGTCCCGGCGATGCCGCGGGAGAGGACCGACGTCGGCACCGCCGGCTCGCCGTACCGCCGGACCGCCTCCGCGAGCCCGGGCGCCTCCCGCTCGAGCACGGCGCGGGTGGCCTCGGGCGTGACGTCGGTGGGGGAGAGGCCGGTGCCGCCCGTGGTGAGGACGACGTCGGCGCCCGAGGCGACCGCCGCGCGGAGCACGGCCGCCAGCTCGGCCTCGTCGTCCGGGCGCACGTGCGGCCCCTCGACGGTGAAGCCGAGCGCGCGCAGGCCCTCGGCCAGCGCCTCCCCGCTGCGGTCGGGGTAGACGCCGGCCGACGCCCGGTTGGACGCGGTGACGACGACGGCGCGCGCGCCGGCCGGCAGCGGCGAGCTCACCGGCGCCACTCCCCGCTCTTGCCGCCGGACTTGGCCAGCAGCCGGACGTCGGTGATCGTCGCCCGCGGGTCCACCGCCTTGACCATGTCGATCACGGTGAGCCCGGCGACGGCGACCGAGGTGAGCGCCTCCATCTCCACCCCGGTGCGGTCGGCGGTCCGGGCGGTGGCGGTGATCTCCACGGCGTCGTCGGCGACGGTGACGTCCACGGTGACCCCGTGCAGGGCGATGGGGTGGCACAGGGGCACCAGGTCCGGCGTCCGCTTGGCCCCCGCGATGCCGGCGATCCGAGCGACGGCGACGGCGTCGCCCTTGGGCACGCCCTGCCCGCGCAGCAGCGCCACCACCTCGGGGCTGACCAGCACCCGCCCGGCGGCGGTCGCCTCCCGGGCCGTCACCGGCTTGGCGGAGACGTCGACCATGCGCGCGGCACCGGTCTCGTCGACGTGGGTCAGGCGGTCACTCACTGCAGCGCTCCTTCGATCAGCACGACGTCCACCGCGGCGCCGGCGGGCAGTTCGGTCACGTCCTCGGGGACCACGACGAGACAGTTGGCGCGGGCCAGGTGCGCCACCAGGTGCGACCCGGGGCCCCCGACCTGGGACACCTGCCCGCCGTCGTAGCGGCCGCGCAGGAACTGGCGCCGGCCCGCGGGGGAGCGCAGCGGGGCGGCCAGCGTCGCGGGGGCGCGCAGCCGGCCGGGAGCGGCGTGGCCGAGCGCGCGCCGCAGGGCCGGGCGCACGAACACCTCGAAGGAGACGAACGCGCTCACCGGGTTGCCGGGCAGCGTGACCACGGGGACGCCGTCCACGGTGCCGGCCCCCTGCGGGCCGCCGGGCTGCATCGCGACCTTGGTGAACTCGACCGTGCCGAGGCCGCGGAAGGCGTCCTTGACCACCTCGTACGCCCCCGCGCTGACCCCGCCGCTGGTGATGAGCAGGTCGGCTCCGGAGAGCTCCGCCCGCACGGTGGTGAGGAACTGGTCGACGTCGTCGGGCACGAAGTGCAGCCGCCGGGCCGTGCCGCCGGCGTCCTCCACGGCGGCGACCAGCAGCACGGAGTTCGACTCGTAGATCTGGCCGGGCAGCAACGGGGCACCGGGATCGACCAGCTCGCTGCCGGTGGACAGCACCAGCACCCGGGGCCGGCGCCGCACCGGCAGCGTGCGCAGGCCGACGGCGGCGGCCAGGCCCAGCTGCGCGGCGCCCAGCGGCGTGCCGGCGGTCAGCGCGACGGTCCCGGCGGCGATGTCCTCGCCGGCGTGCCGCAGGTGGGTGCCGGCGGCCGGGGCGTCCCGGATCTCGACGACGTCGGTGCGGCCGTCGGTGAGCTCGACCGGCACGACGACGTCGGCGCCCTCGGGCAGCGGCGCGCCGGTCATGATCCGCTGCACGGTGCCGGGCCGCAGCGGGACGACGTCCGTGCGCCCCGCGGGGATGTCGTCGGCCACCGGCAGCCGCACCGGGGTCGTGGCCACCTCGGCCCAGCGCGCGGCGTAGCCGTCCATCGCGGAGTTGTCGAAGCCGGGGAGGGCGACCTGCGCGGACACGTCCCGGGCGAGGACCCGGTTGTGCGCGGTGGCCAGCGGCACCTCCTCCTCGCCGAGGGCGGACAGGAGGGCGGCCACGACCGCCTGGTGTTCCTCGACCGTGCGCACGGGGCACATCCTGACCGATCGCCGCGACCGCCACCCCCGGGGAGCCCGCTAGGGTCGCCGCAGTCGTCGGGTGAGGGGACGGGCGTGGCTGAGTTCGAGCAGATGCTGGTGGCCAACGAGGCGTGGGCGCGGCAGTTCCCCGGTGAGCTGCCGGTGCGCCCGGCGCGGCAGGTCGCGGTCGTGGCGTGCATGGACTCGCGGATGCCGCTGTTCCCGCTGCTCGGGCTGGCCGTCGGCGACGCACACGTGATCCGCAACGCCGGCGGGGTGGTCACCGAGGACACCGTCCGCTCCCTGACCATCTCGCAGCACCTGCTCGGCACCCGCGAGATCGTGCTGGTGCACCACACGAACTGCGGCCTGCAGGCGACCGACGACACCTCGTTCGCCGACCTCGTCGAGCAGGCGACGGGGCGGCGTCCGCCGTGGGCGGCGCGGGCGTTCACCGACGTCGAGGACGACGTCCGCGAGTCGATGCGGCTGCTGCGCGACTGCCCCTACCTCGTCTCCCGCGAGATCAGCGGCAGCGTCTACGACGTGGCGACCGGGCGGCTGCGCCCGGTCGCGCTGGAGGGCTGAGGGGCCGTTCCCGCAGGTCACCTCGCGGCCGGAGGGGTCGGGACGGCGGCTGGTATCGTGGTCGGCTGGCGCGCGGAGCCGGCTGGTGCCCGCGCGCGCTGCACCGTCTCCCGTGTTCGGTGAGGCGATCCCACCAGCCGATCCGACGACGACGGAGGACACGAGCGCCGTGCGCACGTACACCCCCAAGCCCGGCGAGGTCAGCCGGGCCTGGCACGTCATCGACGCCACTGACGTGGTGCTCGGTCGACTCGCCAGCCAGACCGCGATCCTGCTCCGCGGCAAGCACAAGCCCCAGTACGCCCCGCACGTCGACGTCGGCGACTTCGTCGTCATCGTGAACGCCGGCAAGGTGGCCCTGACCGGCTCCAAGCGCGACGACAAGGTGGCCTACCGGCACTCCGGTTACCCGGGTGGCCTCAAGACCATCAACGTGGGCGACCAGCTGCGCACCCACCCCGACCGCGTCGTCGAGCGCGCGATCAAGGGGATGCTGCCGCACAACACCCTCGGCCGGCAGATGCTCAAGAAGCTCAAGGTCTACGCCGGGCCCGAGCACCCGCACGCCGCGCAGCAGCCCCAGACCTACGAGATCAAGCAGGTGGCCCAGTGACGACCGCTCTCAGCGTGACCGACGCCGAGGGGCGTCCGATCCAGACCGTCGGCCGACGCAAGGAGGCCATCGTCCGGGTGCGGCTGCTGCCGGGCACCGGCCAGTTCCGGCTCAACGGCCGCACCATCGAGGACTACTTCCCGAACAAGGTGCACCAGCAGCTCATCCGTGAGCCGTTCGTCATCCTCGAGAAGGGCGAGCAGTACGACGTCGTCGGCATCCTGCACGGTGGCGGCGTCAGCGGTCAGGCGGGCGCCCTGCGCCTGGCGATCGCCCGCGCGCTCATCGAGGTGGAGCCCGACGACCGTCCGGCGCTGAAGAAGGCCGGCTTCCTCACCCGTGACCCGCGCGTCACCGAGCGCAAGAAGTACGGGCTGAAGAAGGCCCGCAAGGCGCCTCAGTACTCGAAGCGCTGACCGGTACGCCCGTGGGTCGCCTCTTCGGGACCGACGGCGTCCGGGGTCGGGCCAACGCCGACCTCACGCCGGAGTTGGCCCTCTCGGTGGCACGTGCTGCCGCCGGCGTGCTCGCCGACCGCGACGGGACCTCGCGTCCCGTCGCGGTCGTTGGCCGTGACCCCCGCGCCAGTGGGGAGATGCTCGAGGCAGCCGTCGTGGCGGGCCTCGCCAGTGCCGGGGCGGAGGTGCTGCGCGCCGGGGTGCTGCCCACCCCGGCGATCGCGCACCTGACCGCGTCCACCGGCGCCGACCTCGGCGTGATGATCTCCGCCAGTCACAACCCGATGCCCGACAACGGCATCAAGCTGTTCAGCCGCGGCGGGCACAAGCTGCCCGACGCCGTCGAGGCCGCCATCGAGCAGGACGTGGCCGACGGGACGGCGGGGCACCGCCCCACGGGCGCCGCGATCGGCCGGGTCCGCGACCTGCCCGACGCCGGGCAGACCTACACCGAGCACCTGCTGTCCACGGTGGCCCAGCCCCTGGCCGGCCTGACGCTCGTCGTCGACTGCGCCCACGGCGCCGCGGCGACCGTCGCGCCCGAGGTCTACCGCCGCGCCGGCGCGACCGTGCACGTCATCGGCGGCGAGCCGGACGGCTGGAACATCAACGACGGCATCGGCTCCACCCACCTCGGGCCGCTGACCGACGCCGTCCGCCGGTTCGACGCCGACCTGGGCATCGCCCACGACGGCGACGCCGACCGGTGCCTGGCGGTGACCGCCGACGGCGAGACCGTGGACGGCGACGCGATCCTCGCCGTGTGCGCGCTCGCGCTGCACGAGCGCGGTGCGCTGGCCGGCGAGACCGTCGTCGCCACCGTGATGAGCAACCTCGGCTTCCACCACGCCATGCGCGACGCCGGGATCGCGGTGCACACCACCGCGGTCGGCGACCGCTACGTGCTCGAGGCGCTGCGCGACCGGGAGCTCAGCCTCGGCGGGGAGCAGAGCGGACACCTGGTCTTCCTGGACCACGCCACCACCGGGGACGGGCTGCTCACCGGGCTGGCCTTGCTCTCGCGCATGGCGGCGACCGGCTCCTCGCTGGCCGACCTCGCCTCGGTCGTGCAGCGGCTGCCGCAGACCCTGGTCAACGTGCCCGTCCGCGACCGGCTCGCCGTGGCCGAGAGCGACGCGGTGGCCGAGGCCGTGAACGCCGTCGAGGCCGAGCTCGGCGACGACGGCCGCGTGCTGCTGCGCCCCTCGGGCACCGAGCAGCTGGTCCGGGTGATGGTCGAGGCGCCCACGCAGGAGCAGGCCGACAGCATCGCGGCGCGCCTGGCCGCCGTCGTCGCCGCCGGCAACTGAGCCCCGCGGCGCCCGGCGTCGCCGGGTGCCTCTCGGCGCACAGAGACGAGGCTCTCGCTCGATCAGGGGACGGAGCAACCCTCCGCCGCCGGTACCCTCGGGCCAATGTGCGGCATCGTGGGATACGTCGGCCCGCAGAACGCCCTGGACGTCGTCCTGGACGGTCTGCGCCGGCTGGAGTACCGGGGGTACGACTCGGCGGGGGTGGCCGTCCTCGTTGACGGGGCCATGGCCACGGCCAAGAAGGCCGGGAAGCTGGCCAACCTGGAGAAGCTGCTCACCGAGCACGCGCTGCCCGAGTCGACGATCGGGCTGGGGCACACCCGGTGGGCCACGCACGGCGGTCCCACCGACCGCAACGCGCACCCGCACCTGTCGGCCGACGGCCGGGTGGCGGTGGTCCACAACGGGATCATCGAGAACTTCGCCGCGCTGCGCGCCGAGTGCGAGGCCACCGGCATCGAGTTCTCCTCCGAGACCGACACCGAGGTCGCCGCGCACCTGCTGGCGCGGACCTACGACGAGACGCCCGAGGGTGCGGGCCGGCTGGCCGAGGCGATGCGCGTGGTCAGCCGCCGCCTGGAGGGGGCCTTCACCCTCGTCGCCTCGCACGCCGACGAGCCCGACACCCTCGTCGCCTCCCGGCGGAACAGCCCGCTGGTGGTCGGCGTCGGCGACGGCGAGTACTTCCTCGGCTCCGACGTCAGCGCCTTCATCGCGCACACCCGCGAGGCCCGCGAGCTGGGCCAGGACCAGGTCGTCGAGATCGACCGCACCCGCGGCCTGACGGTCACCGACTTCTCCGGCACCGTCGTCGAGCCGCTGGCCTACACCGTCGACTGGGACGCCGCGGCCGCCGAGAAGGGCGGCCACGACTGGTTCATGCTCAAGGAGATCGCCGAGCAGCCCCAGGCGGTCGCCGACACCCTGCTGGGCCGGATCGGCGACGACGGCGGCCTGGTGCTCGACGAGGTCCGCCTGTCCGACCAGGACCTGCGCGACATCGACAAGATCTTCGTCGTCTCGTGCGGCACCTCCTTCCACGCCGGGCTCATCGCCAAGTACGCCATCGAGCACTGGACCCGCATCCCGGTCGAGGTCGAGGTGGCCAGCGAGTTCCGCTACCGCGACCCGGTGCTGGACCGCTCGACGCTGGTCGTCGTCATCAGCCAGTCCGGCGAGACGATGGACACCCTGATGGCGCTGCGGCACGCCAAGGACCAGAAGGCGCGCGTCCTGGCGATCTGCAACGTCAACGGCTCCACGATCCCGCGGGAGTCCGACGCCGTCCTGTACACCCACGCGGGCCCGGAGATCGCGGTCGCGTCGACCAAGAGCTTCCTGGCGCAGATCGTCGCCTGTTACCTGGTCGGGCTGTTCCTGGCCCAGGTGCGCGGCATCAAGTACGACGACGAGGTCGCCACCATCGTCGAGGAGCTGCGCCGGCTGCCCGACGCGGTCGCCCAGGTGCTGCTGCAGATGGAGCCGGTGCGCGAGCTCGGCCGGTCGCTGGCCGGCGCCGGCACCATCCTGTTCCTGGGCCGCCACGTCGCCTACCCGGTGGCCCTCGAGGGTGCGCTCAAGCTCAAGGAGCTGGCCTACATCCACGCCGAGGGCTTCGCCGCGGGCGAGCTCAAGCACGGGCCGATCGCGCTCATCGACGAGGGCACGCCGGTGGTCGTCGTCGTCCCGTCGCCGCGGGCACGGGAGTCGGTGCACGGCAAGGTGGTCTCCAACATCCAGGAGGTCCGGGCCCGCGGGGCGCGCACCATCGTGATCGCCGAGGAGGGCGACGAGGACGTCGTCCCCTACGCCGACCACGTGATCCGGGTGCCCCGGACGCCGACGCTCATGGCGCCGGTCGTGACCACCGTGCCGCTGCAGGTGCTGGCGTGCGAGATCGCCGACACCCGGGGCTACGACGTCGACCAGCCCCGCAACCTGGCCAAGAGCGTCACCGTGGAGTGAGCGGAGTCGCTCGGGAGCGGAAACCGCGCCTGAGCGACTCCGCTCGACGCACGGCACACTGGCCCGGTGATCATCGGCGTGGGCATCGACGTGGTCCCGGTGGACCGCTTCGCCGAGTCGCTGACCCGCACCCCGGGTCTGCGCGACCGGCTGTTCACCGCCGCCGAGCAGCGCACGCCCGCGGGTGCGCCCCGCAGCGGTGAGTCCCTGGCGGCCCGCTTCGCCGCCAAGGAGGCCCTCGCCAAGGCCCTCGGGGCGCCGGGGGACCTGCAGTGGCACGACGCCGAGGTGATGGTGGGCGACCGCGGCCGCCCGCACCTCGAGGTCCGCGGCACCGTCGCCGGGCGCGCGGCGCAGCTGGGCGTCACCAGCTGGCACCTCTCGCTGAGCCACGACGGCGGGATCGCCTCCGCCGTCGTCGTCGCCGAGGGCCTCCCGGGCGGGAAGGACGCGTGATCCCGCTGTTCACCGCGGCCGAGGTGCGGGACGCCGAGGCGCCGCTCCTGGCCGCGACCCGCGAGGGCGCGCTCATGCAGCGGGCCGCGACCGGCCTGGCGACCGTGTGCCTGCGGCTGCTCGGCCGGGCGCACGGGGTGCGGGTCACCGCGCTGGTGGGTGCGGGCAACAACGGGGGCGACGCCCTGTTCGCGGGCGCGCACCTGGCCCGCCGCGGAGCCCGGGTGACCGCCGTCCTCCTCGACGCCGACCGCGCGCACCCCGCCGGGCTGGCCGCCCTGCGCAGCGCCGGCGGCCGGGTCGCAGCCCCCGACGGCAGGACCGGCCTGGCGCGGGCCGACCTCGTCCTGGACGGGATCGTGGGCATCGGCGGCGCCGGGGGACTGCGTCCGGCGGCCGCGGCGCTGGTCGAGCGGGCGGCGACCGGCCCCGGTCTGATGGTCGCCGTCGACGTGCCCAGCGGGGTCGACGCGAGCACCGGCGCCGTCCCCGGTGCGGCGTTCCCCGCCCAGCACACGGTCACCTTCGGCGCGGTCAAGGCCGGGCTGGTGGTGGGGGAGGGCCGCGGGTACGCCGGCACCGTCCACCTGGTCGACATCGGGCTCGGCGACCACCTGCCGGCCGCGACGGTGCGGCGGCTGACCGACGCCGACGCCGCCGGCCGCATCCGCGCGCCGCACGCCGGCGACGACAAGTACACGCAGGGCGTCGTCGGCGTCGTCGCCGGGTCCTCGACCTACCCGGGGGCCGCCGTCCTGTGCACGGGGGCCGCGCTGCGCACCCGGCCGGGGCTGGTGCGCTACGCCGGGACGGCCGCCGACGGCGTGCGGGCCGCCTGGCCGGAGGCGATCGTCACCACGGGCCGGCCACGCGACGCCGGGCGGGTGCAGGCCTGGGTGGTGGGCCCGGGCATGGGCACCGACGACGACGCCCGCGGCGTGCTGGCCGAGGTCCTGGCCACCGACCTGCCCGTGCTCGTGGACGCCGACGCGCTGACCCTGGCCGCCGCGCAGCCGGAGCTCGTGCGCGACCGCCGGGCCCCCACCGTGCTCACCCCGCACGACCGGGAGTTCGCCCGCTTCGGGAGCGAGGTCGGGGACGACCGGATCGGCGCGGCCCGCCGGCTGGCCGCCGACCTCGGCGCCGTCGTCCTGCTCAAGGGGGACGCGACCGTGGTCGCCGGCCCCGACGGCACCGCGTACGTCAACGGCACCGGCACCCCGTGGCTGGCGACCGCGGGCACCGGCGACGTGCTCGCCGGCATCGGCGGCGCCCTGCTGGCCGCCGGGCTGCCCGCGGGGGAGGCGGCCGCGGTGGCCGCCCACGTGCACGGGCGGACCGGGCAGCTGGCCGCCGAGGGCGGTCCGCTGATCGCCGGCGACCTGGTGCGCCGGCTGCCGGCGACGCTCGCCCGGCTGCGGCGGGCGCCGGCGGCGGGCCTGGGAGACTCGGAGCCGTGACCGAGACAGCCCGCGCGGAGGTGGTCGTCGACCTCGACGCCATCGCCGCCAACACCGCCGCCCTGCGCGACCGGGTCGGCCGCCCGCTGATGGCCGTGGTCAAGGCCGACGGCTACGGGCACGGGCTGGTGCCCGCCGCGCGCGCGGCGCTGGCCGGCGGCGCCGACGCGCTCGGGGTGGCGGTCCTGGAGGAAGCGCTGGCGCTGCGCGCCGCCGGGGTCACCGCGCCGCTGCTGGCCTGGCTCAACGGCCCGGGCGAGGACATGGCCGCGGCGCTGACCGCCGACGTCGAGGTGTCGGTCAACGCCACGTGGGGCCTGGCCGAGGTGGTGGACGCCGCCCGGGCCACCGGCCGCACCGCGCGCCTGCACCTCAAGGTGGACTCCGGGCTGTCCCGCGGTGGCGCGACGCCGGAGCAGTGGCCGGACCTCGTCGCCGCCGCGGCGCGCGCGCAGGCCGAGGAAGAGGTCGAGGTCGTCGGGCTGTGGAGCCACCTGGCCTACGCCGACGCCCCCACCCACCCCACGATCGGCCTGCAGGTCGGCGTCTTCGAGCAGGCGGTGGCGGTGGCCCGCGACGCCGGGCTGACCGACGCCCGCCGGCACCTGGCCAACTCCGCGGCCACGGTGGCGCTGCCGCACACCTGGTTCGACATGGTCCGGCCCGGGGTGGCGATCTACGGGCTCGACCCGCTCGGCGGCGACCCCGCCGCCCACGGGCTGCGGCCGGCGATGACCGTGCAGGCGCGGGTGGTGCTCACCAAGCGGGTGCCGGCCGGCGTCGGGGTCTCCTACGGGCACACCTACTCGCCGCGGCAGGAGACGACGCTGGCCGTCGTCCCCGTCGGGTACGCCGACGGCGTTCCGCGGGCGGCCGGCAACCGCGCGCCGGTGCTGGCCGCCGGCGCCCAGCGCAGCATCGCCGGACGGGTCTGCATGGACCAGTTCGTGCTCGACGTCGGGGACGCGCCGGTCGCGGCCGGGGACCGGGTGGTCCTCTGGGGCCCGGGCACGGACGGCGAACCGACCGCGCAGCAGTGGGCCGACGCGCTCGACACCATCCACTACGAGCTGGTGGCCCGCGTCGGGGGCCGGTTCGTCCGCCGGCACGTCGGGTCGGCAGGCGCGGTCTGATGGGCTCCCGCACGCCGGCCAGGCGGGGCGCGCACCCGCACCCGCACCACCGGGCCGGGATCATCGGCGCGGTCCTCGGCCTGGCCGCCGCCGGCACCGCGGTCGGCGTCGCGGTCAGCCGGGCTGCGGCGCGCCGGGTGGGTGCCGAGCGGGTGGGGTCGGCGGCCGGGCTGCCGGCCGGGGCCTCGGACGCCGAGCTGCGCTCCGACGACCCGCTGGGTGCCGAGTCCCGCGCCGCCGACCGGACGGCGCTGGTGCTCGCCGACGACGGGGTGCTGCTCGACGTGGAGGAGGTCGGCCCGGCCGACGCCCCGCTGACCGTCGTCTTCGTGCACGGCTACACGCTGTCGATGGCGTCGTGGACCTTCCAGCGCCGGGCGCTGGGCGCCGAGCTGGCGACCGCCAACGGCTCGCGCCCGGAGGCCCGGCTGGTCTTCTACGACCAGCGGGGCCACGGCGCCTCCGGCCGCGGGCCGGGCGAGCACTCGACCATGGAGCAGCTGGGCCGCGACCTGGACCGGGTGATCGAGAGCCGGGTCCCGCGCGGGCCGGTCGTGCTGGTCGGCCACTCGATGGGCGGCATGACGATCATGGCGCTGGCGGCGCTGCGGCCGGAGCTGTTCGGCACCAAGGTGGTCGGCGTCGCGCTCCTGAGCACGTCCAGCGGCAACCTCGCCGACCTCGACTTCGGCATGCCCGAGCTGCTCACCCGGGTGCGCGCGGCGCTGCTCCCGGTCGCGGCGTTCACGATGCGCCGCCGTCCGGCGTTCGCCGAGCGCACCCGCCGGCTGGCCGCCGACCTGATCTCGCACGTCACCTGGTCGCTGTCGTTCGCCTCGGCCGACGTCGACCCGGCGCTGGGCCGCTACGTGGACGCGATGATCGCCGGGACGCCGGTCGAGGTGATCGCGGAGTTCTACCCCGCGCTCGCCGGCCTGGACGAGACCGGGTCCCTGGAGCCGCTGCGCGCGGTCCCGACCCTGGTGCTCACCGGCGCCAGCGACACGCTGATCCCCAGCGCGCACAGCGACGCCCTCGTGGAGCTGCTGCCCGACAGCGAGTACGTCGTCGTCCCCGACGCCGGGCACATGGTGCTGCTGGAGGAGCCCGACGTGGTGACCGAGGCCCTCAGCCGGCTGCTGCGTCGCGTGCTCGCCGCCACCCCGGCGGTCTCCGGCTCGTAGGTCGCCTCACTGCTCGGACCAGACCCCCAGCTCGTTGCCACTCGGGTCGGTGAAGTGGAACCGGCGGCCGCCGGGGAACGCGTACGGCCCGTTCACGACGGCGCCACCGGCGCGCGTCACCGCCGCCACGGACCCGTCCAGGTCGCTGGAGAAGAGCAGCACCAGGGGACCACCGGGCCGCACCTCGCGGTGCAGCCGCAGGCCCCCGACCTCCGGTGCGGACTCCTCCGGGGCGTCCCGGATGCCGGCGTACCCCGGCCCGTGGTCGGTGAACTGCCAGCCGAACGCCTCGCCGTAGAACCGCTTGGCGCGGTCGAGGTCGGTGACGGTGAGCTCGAGGTAGTCGATGCCGTGGTGCCGGTGCGGGGACGGATCGGACACGGACCGCATCCTGCCCGCTCCCGGCCGCCCGGGGAGGGGCTCCCGGCGCGGGCTCGTAGGGTGCTCGGCGTGGCCCCCCGACCGCCCCGGTACGACGCCGCTGCCGAGGAGGTCGCGCGCGTCGCCGCCGCCGCGCCCGACTGGCCGGCCCTGGCCGCGGCCGCCCGCCCGTGCGTCGCCTGCCCCGAGCTGGCCGCGACCCGCCAGCACGTCGTCGTCGGCGACGTCCCGGCCGGCGGGCGGCCGCGGTTCGTGCTGGTGGGCGAGGCGCCGGGCGCCCAGGAGGACGCGACCGGCCGGCCGTTCGTCGGGAGGTCCGGCGCGCTCCTCGACGAGCTGCTGGCGCAGGCGGGGCTGGACCGGGGCCAGGCCGCCGTCCTCAACGTGGTGAAGTGCCGGCCGCCGGCCAACCGGACGCCGAAGGCCCCCGAGGTCGCCCGCTGCAGCGGCTGGCTGCGCCGGCAGCTGGAGCTGCTCGACCCGCCGGTCGTGGTGGCCCTGGGGCTCTCGTCGGCCAAGTGGTTCCTCGGCCCCCGCACCGTGCTGGCCCAGGTCCGCGGGCGGGCCCACGACGTCGGGGGCCGCGCCGTGTGGGCCACCTACCACCCGTCGGCGGCGATCCGCTTCGGCCCGGAGGGCGCGCCGCGCGCCGGCCTGCTGGCCGACCTCACCGCGGTCGCCGGGACCCTGTCGTGAGGCGCGAGCACGTCCTGCCCGCCCCCGAGGACACCCGGGCGCTGGGCGTCGCGCTGGCGGGGCTGCTGCGCGCCGGCGACCTCGTCGTGCTGGTCGGCCCGCTGGGCGCCGGCAAGACCGCGCTCACCCAGGGGATCGGCGCCGCGCTCGGCGTCCGGGAGCCGGTGACCTCGCCGACGTTCGTCATCGCCCGCGTGCACCGCGGCGGCCGGCTTCCCCTGGTGCACGTCGACGCCTACCGGCTCGGCTCGGTCGCCGACGTCGACGACCTGGACCTCGACGCCTCCACCGAGGAGTCGGTGACCGTCGTCGAGTGGGGGCAGGGGCTGGTCGAGCAGCTGACCGACGGGCACCTGGAGGTCCGGCTGGACCGCCGCGACGACGACGTCCGGACGGCGCTGCTCGTGCCGCACGGCCCGGGCTGGGAGCAGCGGCTGGACGCCTGACCGGCCGCCCCGGCCCCGAACTCCGCGCCGGTCAGCCCGCCCGGTCGAGGATCGGCCGCAGCAGTCCGGCCAGCTCCGCCGGGTGCGAGAGGAACGGGGAGTGGCCGGCCGGCAGCCGCAGCACCTTCCCGGCCCGCTGCGCCATGGCCTCCTGCGCGAACGGCGGGATGGCCTGGTCCTGCTCGCAGACCACGTAGGTGCTGGGCACGGCTCTCCAGGCGGCGTTGGTCAGCGGCTGCTGCACCGACGTCAGCGACTGGAGGCCGATGCGCTCGACCGACTGCGTGGTGAGGTCGGCCGGCACCCCGTTGTAGAAGACGTCCTCCGGGGTGCGGACCCCGATGTGTGCCTCCTGCACGTCCCACCAGGGCGGTGCCGCCCCGCCGACGGTGCCGAGCAGCGACTCGCCCTCGTCGAGCTGGAAGGCGCACAGGTAGACCAGGTGGGCGACGCCGCTGTCGGCCGTGACCGCCTGGGTGACGACCGCGCCCCCGTAGGAGTGGCCGAGGACGACGACCGGGCCGTCGACGCCGGCCACCGCTGCCTGCACGGCCTCCGCGTCCTCGTACAGGCCGCCCAGCGCCCCCGGGTCGGTGCCCACGCTGGGCAGGTCGACGGTGACCACCGGGACGTCGCCGAGCGCCTCCCGCAGGGGTCCCCAGCACCAGGAGCCGTGCCAGGCGCCGTGGACGAGCAGCAGGGTCGCGGTCACGGAGTCTCCGTCCGTCGAGGTCAGGGGTCCGCAGCCGACCACGGGGAGCCGGTCGGGCGCCAGTGCCCCGTGCGCGCGGCGGCGCCGTCGGCACCGCTGACTACGCTGGTCGGTCGTGCTCGTCCTCGCCCTCGACACCGCCACCCCGACACTGGTCGCCGGGGTGGCCCGCTGGTCCCCGGGCGGTCCGGCCGAGCTGCTCGCCGAGCGGGCGGTGCCCTCAGGCAACCGGCACGCCGAGCTGCTGACCGTCGCGGTCAGGGACGTGCTGGCCGCCGCCGCGGTGTCCCTGGCCGACGTCGACGCCGTGGTCACCGGGCTGGGCCCGGGCCCGTTCACCGGGCTGCGGGTCGGCGTGGTCACCGCGGCCGCCCTCGCCGACGCCCGCGGCCTGCCGGCGCTCGGTGTCTGCTCGCTCGACGCCATCGGCTCCGGCGCCCGGACCGTGGTCACCGACGCCCGGCGCAAGGAGGTCTACTGGGCGACCTACGCGGCCGACGGCGCGCGGACCGAGGGCCCCGGGGTGGTGCGGCCGGAGGAGCTGTCCGCTCCCGGTCCCCTCGTGGGGGACGCGCGCTTCGCCGAGCGGCTGGGCGCCGCGGTCACCCCGGCCGAGGTGACGACGGCGGGGCTGCTGCGCGCCGCGGGACCCCAGCTGGCCCACCCGTCGGCCGGGGCCGCCCTCGTGCCGCTGTACCTGCGCCGCCCGGACGCCGTCCCGCCCACGTCGTTCAAGCCGGCGACCACCGCATGACGGCCCGGCTGCGGCCGATGCGGCTGGCCGACCTGCGCGCGGTGCTCGTGCTCGAGGAGGAGCTCTTCGCCCCGGACACCTGGACGGCGGCCATGTACCGCGACGAGCTCGCCCGCACCGACACCCGGCACTACCTGGTGGCCGAGGACGACGACCGCCTGGTCGGGTACGCCGGCCTCATCGCCTACGACGACGAGGCGCACGTGGCCACGATCGGCGTCGCGACCGACCGCCAGGGCGAGGGCATCGGCGCCGCGCTGCTCGACGCGCTGCTGGCCGAGGCCGACCGGCGGCGCAGCCCCGTGGTGCTGCTGGAGGTCCGCGCGGACAACGAGGTCGCGCAGGGGCTCTACCGGCGGCGCGGGTTCACCGAGATCGGCCGGCGCCGCGGCTACTACCAGCCCAGCGGCGCGGACGCCGTCGTCATGAGGAGGGAGAAGGTGCATGGCTGAGCCGCTGGTCCTGGGGTTCGAGACCTCCTGCGACGAGACCGGCGTCGGGCTGGTGCGGGGGCGGACGCTGCTGTCCGACGCCCTGGCCACGTCGATGGCCGAGCACGAGCGCTTCGGCGGCGTCGTCCCGGAGATCGCCTCGCGGGCGCACCTCGAGGCGATGGTGCCGACCGTGCACCGGGCGCTGGCCGAGGCCGGCGTGCAGGCGAGCGACGTGGACGCGGTCGCGGTGACCGCCGGCCCCGGCCTGACCGGTGCGCTGCTGGTCGGGCTGGCGGCGGCCAAGGCGTACGCGCTGGCCCTGGACAAGCCGCTGTACGGGGTCAACCACCTGGCCGCGCACGTCGCCGTCGACGAGCTGCAGCACGGCGAGCTGGCCGAGCCGTCGATGGCGCTGCTGGTCTCCGGCGGGCACAGCTCGCTGCTGCTGGTGCCCGACCTGGCCCAAGAGGTGCAGTCGCTGGGCCGCACCATCGACGACGCGGCGGGGGAGGCCTTCGACAAGGTGGCCCGCGTGCTCGGCCTGCCGTTCCCCGGCGGCCCGCCGATCGACCGCGCCGCGCGGGAGGGAGACCGGGCCGCCATCGACTTCCCGCGCGGGCTCACCGGCCCCCGCGACGCCCCCTACGACTTCTCGTTCTCCGGGCTGAAGACGGCCGTCGCGCGCTGGGTGGAGGCGCGGCAGCGGGCGGGGGAGCCGGTGCCGGTGGCCGACGTCGCGGCGTCGTTCCAGGAGGCGGTGGCCGACGTGCTCACCCGGAAGGCCGTGCGGGCCTGCCGGGACTCCGGCGTCGACCACCTCGTGCTGGGCGGCGGGGTCGCGGCCAACTCCCGGCTGCGCGCGCTGGCCGAGGAACGGTGCGCAGCGGCGGGCATCGTGCTGCGGGTGCCGAGCCCGCGGCTGTGCACCGACAACGGGGCGATGGTGGCGGCGCTCGGCTCGCGGCTGGTCCGGGCCGGGGTGGCGCCGTCCGCCCCGGACGTCGGCGCCGACAGCTCGCTGCCCATCGAGGACGTCACCCGGTAGCGGAGTGGCTGGGTGACGGGATCCGTCACCCAGCGACTCCGCACACGAGGGCGGTCGGGGCGCCGGCGACCCGGGTGACGACGACGGTCGCCGAGCCCGCGCCCGGCCCGCGCAGCTGCCGCGCCAGCTGCTCCGGCTCGATCGGCGAGCCGCGCTTCTTCACCACCACCCGGCCGACCCCGCGGGCCCGGAGCAGCGCCTTGAGCCGCTTCAGGCCGAACGGCAGGACCTCGTCCACCCGGTACGAGGTGACCCACGGGGAGTCGGCGGCCGCGTCGGAGGTGAGGTAGGCGATCGTCGGGTCGACCAGCGTGGCGCCCAGATCCGCCGCGACCATCGACACCAGCCCCGACCGGATGACGGCGGGGTCGGGCTCGTGCAGCCAGCCGCCCACCGGGCCGACCGGCGCCGGGCCGGGATCGGCGTGCGCGGTCAGCTCCAGCACCTCGTCCCCGCGCACCAGCGTGGCCCGGCGCCAGACCGTGGACACCGCCCGCCCCCACAGCAGCGCCTCGACGATCGAGCCCCCGGAGGAGACCCACTCCGCCTCCACGCCGGCCGGCACCCGGTCGTGGTCGAGGCCGGGCGCCACCTTGACCACGGCCCGCGGGGCCCGGTCGAGCAGCGCGGACACCGTCGTCCACGGGGGCGACCACCGGTCGGGGTCGAGCAGCCGCCGCCCGCCGGCCCGGCGCGCGGGGTCGAGGACGGCGGCGGCGCACCCGGCCACCTCCCCGCCGGCGGCGGCCGCGACCAGCTCGACCGCGTCCCCCGCGACCACCCACACCCGGTCGGCCACCCCCAGGGCCTCGGCGTTGGCGGCGGTCAGCTCCCGGGCCAGCGGGTCGACGTCGACCGCGAGCACGCTGGCCCCGGCCCGGGCCAGGGCGACCGTGTCGGTGCCCGACGCGCAGCCGAGGTCGACCGACGAGTCGGACCCGTCGGCCAGCAGCCGCCGCGCCCGCCGGGCGGCCAGCGCAGGGCGGCCGGCCTGCTCGAGGGTGTCCGCCGTGAGGAACAGGAGGTCGGCCTCCGGCCCGAAGACCGGTCGGGCCCGGGCCCGCAGCCGGGCGAGCTCCCAGGCGGGGCCGGCGTGGTCGGGCCCGACCTCCGCGCGCAGCCGGCCCAGCCCGGGGAGCAGGTCGGCGCCGCCCTCGAGCAGGGCGGCGGCCCGCGCGGTGGCCGCGGCGCCCTCGGGGGTGCGCAGCCAGCGCAGCTGGTCGAGGGCGTCGGCGGGCACGGGAACAGGGTGACGCACGCGGGGGCTCCCCACCGGGGGACCCCGGTTGAGTGCTGGCACTCTCGTGGGTAGAGTGCCAATCGACACGGGCAGGCGCCTGACCCCCGCGACGGCAGGCCGGGTCCCGTGGCACAGCTCAGCACCACCGACCCAGCCGTCCGATCCCGAAGGGGGCGTCACCGACGTGACGACCGCTACCAAGGTCACCATCAAGCCGCTCGAGGACCGCGTCGTGGTCCAGGCCAACGAGGCCGAGACCACCACCGCCTCCGGCCTGGTCATCCCGGACACCGCCAAGGAGAAGCCGCAGGAGGGCACGGTCGTCGCCGTGGGCCCCGGTCGCGTCGACGACAACGGCAACCGCGTCCCGCTCGACGTCAAGGTCGGCGACGTGGTCATCTACTCCAAGTACGGCGGCACCGAGGTCAAGTACGCCGGCGAGGAGTACCTCGTGCTCTCCGCCCGCGACCTGCTCGCCGTCGTGGAGAAGTAAGGACCCCGTCGCCCCCCACCGCTCGCGAGTTCGCGGCGGGCCCCTGCGACGGGGCCGCTCCAGCACGTCACCTGACCGCCCCGGCGACCCGAACACCGGGTCCCGGGGCGGTCGTCGTCTTCCCCCGCACCCCGATCGGAAGGGCCCCATGGCCAAGATCATCAAGTTCAACGAGGACGCCCGCCGTGCGCTCGAGCGCGGTGTGGACAAGCTCGCCGACGCGGTCAAGGTGACCCTCGGCCCGCGCGGGCGCAACGTCGTCCTCGACAAGAAGTTCGGCGCGCCGACGATCACCAACGACGGCGTGACCATCGCCCGCGAGGTCGAGCTCGACGACCCGTACGAGAACCTCGGCGCCCAGCTGGCCAAGAACGTCGCGACCAAGACCAACGACGTCGCCGGTGACGGCACCACGACCGCGACCGTGCTGGCCCAGGCGCTCGTGCACGAGGGCATGCGCAACGTCGCCGCGGGCGCCAGCCCGACGGCTCTCGGCGTCGGCATGCGCGCGGCCGCGGAGGCGGTCTCGAAGGCCCTCGACGAGGTCGCCATCCCGGTCTCCGACCAGGAGGCCATCGCCGGCGTCGCCACGATCTCCGCGCAGGACGCCGAGGTCGGGCAGCTGATCGGCGAGGCGATGGAGAAGGTCGGCAAGGACGGCGTCATCACCGTCGAGGAGAGCAACACCCTCTCCACCGAGCTCGACGTCACCGAGGGCCTGCAGTTCGACAAGGGCTACCTGTCGCCGTACTTCGTCACCGACCAGGAGGCGATGGAGGCCGTCCTCGAGGACGCCCTCGTGCTGCTGGTCAGCGGCAAGATCGGCGTGCTGGCCGACCTGCTCCCGCTGCTGGAGAAGGTGCTGTCCACCGGCGCCCGGCCGCTGCTCATCGTCGCCGAGGACGTCGAGGGCGAGGCGCTGTCCACGCTCGTCGTCAACTCGATCCGCAAGACCATCAAGGCCGTCGCGGTGAAGTCGCCCTACTTCGGTGACCGGCGCAAGGCGTTCATGACCGACCTCGCCGTCGTCACCGGCGGCCAGGTGGTCAGCGAGGACGTCGGCCTGAAGCTCGACCAGGTCGGCCTCGAGGTGCTCGGCACCGCGCGGCGGATCACCGTCGACAAGGACAACACCACGATCGTCGACGGCGGCGGCACCCGGGAGGCCATCTCCGACCGGGTCGCGCAGATCCGGCGCGAGATCGAGGCGACCGAGTCCGACTGGGACCGCGAGAAGCTGCAGGAGCGGCTGGCCAAGCTCGCCGGCGGCATCGGCGTCGTGCGCGTCGGCGCGGCCACCGAGGTCGAGATGAAGGAGAAGAAGCACCGGATCGAGGACGCCATCGCCGCCACCCGCGCCGCGGTGGAGGAGGGCGTCGTCCCCGGTGGTGGCTCCGCGCTGGTCCACGCGGCCGCGGCGATCGACGCCCTCGGCCTGTCCGGCGACGAGCTGACCGGCGCCCGCGCCGTCCGCACCGCCCTCGACGCCCCGCTGGTGCGGATCGCCGAGAACGCCGGCTTCGAGGGCCGGGTCGTCGTCGCCAAGGTGCGCGAGGCCGGCCCGGGCACCGGCTTCAACGCCGCGACCGGCGAGTTCGGCGACCTGGCCGCCCAGGGCGTCATCGACCCGGTCAAGGTCACCAAGGCCGCGCTGGGCAACGCCGTCTCGATCGCCGCGATGGTGCTGACCACCGACTCCGCCGTCGTCGAGGCTCCCGAGAAGGAGCACGACCACGCCGGGGCCGGGCACCACACGCACGGCCACTCGCACGGCCACGGGCACAGCCACTGAGCCCAGACCCCGGTGAGTTGATCATCGGCACGTGGCGGGCCGCTCCGGCGCGTCCCACGACCACGTGCCGATGATCAACACCTGAGGGCGCCCCGCACAGACGACGAGGGCCGGTCCAGCAACTGCTGGACCGGCCCTCGTCGTGTCTGTGGCCTCCGTCAGACCCCCGCGGCGACGGCGACGGGCTCCGCGGCGATCAGCCGGGCCCGCTCCTCCTCGCTCATGCCGCCCCACACCCCGTAGGGCTCGCGAACCGAGAGCGCGTGCTTGAGGCAGGCGTCGATGACGGGGCAGCGGCCGCAGACGGCCTTGGCGGCGGTCTGTCGGCGGGCCCGGGCGGGGCCGCGCTCACCGTCAGGGTGGAAGAACAGCGCCGTGCTCTCGCCACGGCAGGCTCCGTGCAGCTGCCAGTCCCAGACCTCGGCAACGGGGGTGGGCAGGCGGCGGATGTCGGCCATTCGTCCTCCTCGGCTCGGTGCGAGCCGGAGGGGGCGGTCCGGCTGCATGGGGCCGGTGCCCGAGGCCTCCACGGGTCAAACACACCGTGACCCCGCATTTTCTCGGCTCTCGTCTCCCCCCGCTGGGTGAGAGCGGCTGTCCCCGCTCCCTGGAGTCGATCAAGGTGACTGCAGGGCGTGCCGAACTCCGGCGTGGGACACCCGCCAGAGGCCCGGCGCACCACGGCGACGGCGAGCGGACCCCGAGCGGGGACCTCCCGCCCGAGCGACACCCGGCCGGGGGATCCGGGCGGTCGAACCCGGTCGGCACGTGGCGGCCGGGAGAGCGAGGAGCAGGCGTGATCGACGACAGGATGCGCGGCCCGGGTCACGGGACGACGACAGTGTGGGTCTACGACGAGCGGCGACGGGTGCGCGACGACATCGCGGGCCGGCTGGTGGCGCTGCCGTTCGTCGGCCGGGTGGAGGTCGTCGGCGACGCCGCGGCCCTCATGTCCCGGCTGGCGACCCGGATGCCCGACGTCCTCCTCATCGGGACCCAGCGGGCCATGGACTCCGGTCTCACCGTCGCCACCCAGGCGCTGCGGGCCCACCCGCGGCTGCCCGTGCTGGTGCTCGGTGCGCCCGACGACGCGGAGACCGTCCGCGCGGCGGTCTCCGTCGGCGCCCGCGGCTACCTGCGCTGGGACGCCAGCGCACTGGAGATGGGCCTGGGCCTGTCGCGGGTCGGCCTGCGGGTCGACGGCCGCGGCCCGCTGCCCGCGGTGCCGCACCAGCCGGTGCCCCTGGCCACGGTCGGCGCGTCCCACGGGTCGTCCTCCGGTGCCGCCGCGGCCTGGAACAGCGCGACGCCGCTGGCCGGCGGCGCACCGACGACGGTCCGCTCCACGGTGCGCGAGGCCGCCCAGGTGAGCCTCTCGATGCGCGAGATGCAGGTGCTGACCGGGATGAGCCAGGGCAAGAGCAACGCCCAGATCGGCCGGGAGCTCTACCTCTCGGAGGACACGATCAAGACCCACGCCCGCCGGCTGTTCCGCAAGCTGGGGGCCAAGGACCGGGCCGAGGCGGTGGCCACCGGCTTCCGCCGGGGCATGATGACCTGATCCACGAGCACCACGACGAGAGCCCCCGGTGAGGTCACCGGGGGCTCTCGTCGTGTTGGGCCCCCTGCAGGGTCCCGCCGCGAGCCTGCGAGCGGTGGGGGGCAGGGGGTCCTTCGTCAGTCCTCGCGGGCGTGCCGGCCGCCGCGGCCGGAGCCGCCGGGCTCCTCCCGCTCGGCCATCGCGGCCACGCCGTCGGCGTAGCCGCTGGCGTAGTCCCAGCTGACGTAGTCGTCGGGATCCGGGTCGAAGGGCGGCTCGTGCCGACCGGTCTGGCCCTCCTCCAGCAGTTGGCGGAGGTTGGCCTGCATCAGGGCCCAGTCGACGTGGTGCTCCTCCTCGCAGTCGGGGCAGTCCACGACGATGCCCTTGATGCCGGTCGGCTCGAGCAGCGTGCGGAAGACCTCCAGCTCCGCGAGGTCGTCCAGGACGCCGGCCCGTTCCTCCATCGTCAGCGGGGGAGGTCCCGGCTGGTCGGCAGGCCCGAAGTCGGGGCCGGCCGTGTCGTCGAACGGGTTCACGCTTCCTCCTCGCTGGCGCTCGTCGGTGTGCGTACACCGGGTTGTTGCGCCTCGGTGCGGGCGCGCACGCTCACCCGCGGCCCCCACGGTAGTGGCCTGACGGGGATCACATCGAGTGCCGTGGGTCGCCGCCTACGATCGGGGAGGCTCCCCGCGCGCCCAGGAGGGTGCCGGCCGATCCGGAGGGGTGGCGGCATCCATGCAGCCCGACCAGTACGTCCCCGAGCTGCCGGCGAAGTTCGCCCCGCTCGGTCTCACCTACGACGACGTCCTGCTCATCCCCGGTGCGTCCGACGTCGTCCCGGCCGAGGTGGACACCAGCAGCCAGCTGACCAGGGACGTCCGGCTCGCCGTCCCGCTGGTCTCCAGCGCGATGGACACCGTGACCGAGGCGCGCATGGCGATCGCGATGGCCCGCGTCGGCGGCATCGGCATCCTGCACCGCAACCTCGCCGCCGAGGAGCAGGCCGGCCAGGCCGACCTCGTGAAGCGGTCCGAGGCCGGCATGGTGACCAACCCGGTGACCTGCTCGCCGGACAACACCCTCGCCGAGGTCGACGCGCTGTCGGCCCGCTACCGCATCTCCGGCGCGCCGGTCGTCGACGCCGACGGCGTCCTGGTCGGCATCGTGACCAACCGCGACATGCGGTTCGAGACCGACCAGTCGGTGCTCGTCCGCGACGTGATGACGCCGATGCCGCTGGTGACCGCCCCCGTGGGCGTGGACCCCGACACCGCGCTGGCCCTGCTGCGCCGCCACAAGATCGAGAAGCTGCCGCTGGTCGACGACGCCGGCCGGCTGCGCGGGCTGATCACCGTCAAGGACTTCGTCAAGCGCGACCAGTACCCGAACGCCACCAAGGACGCCGACGGCCGCCTCATGGTCGGCGCGGCCCTGGGCGTGGGCGAGGACGCCTACAAGCGCGCCGGGCTGCTGGTCGAGGCCGGGGTCGACGTGCTGGTGGTCGACACCGCGCACGGCCACCAGCGGGCGGTGCTGGAGATGGTCGCGCGGGTCAAGGCCGACTTCGGCGTGCAGGTGGTGGGCGGGAACGTCGCCACCCGGGCCGGGGCGCAGGCGCTCGTGGACGCCGGCGTCGACGCGGTGAAGGTCGGCGTCGGGCCGGGCTCCATCTGCACC
This sequence comes from Geodermatophilus sp. CPCC 206100, assembly GCF_048569675.1. NCBI lineage: Bacteria > Bacillati > Actinomycetota > Actinomycetes > Geodermatophilales > Geodermatophilaceae > Geodermatophilus > Geodermatophilus sp. CPCC 206100. Next base: position 79,805 of record NZ_JAQISV010000014.1, on the reverse strand, counting down.
ACCCGGGTGGTCGCCGGCGTCGGCGTCCCGCAGGTCACCGCCGTCTACGAGGCCGCGCTGGCCGCCCGGCCGGCCGGCGTGCCGGTCATCGCCGACGGCGGGCTGCAGCACTCCGGCGACATCGCCAAGGCCCTGGTCGCCGGCGCCTCCACGGTGATGATCGGCGGGCTGTTCGCCGGCGTCGAGGAGGCGCCCGGCGAGCTGGTGTTCGTCAACGGCAAGCAGTTCAAGACCTACCGCGGCATGGGGTCGCTGGGTGCGATGCAGAAGCGCGGCAACCAGTCGTTCAGCCGCGACCGCTACTTCGCCGACGACGTCCTCTCCGACGACAAGCTCGTGCCCGAGGGCATCGAGGGTCAGGTGCCCTACCGGGGCCCGCTCTCCGGCGTGGCCCACCAGCTGGTCGGCGGGCTGCGCGCCTCGATGGGCTACGCGGGCGCCGGGACCGTGGAGGAGCTGCAGGAGCGCGGGCAGCTGACCCGCATCACCTCGGCCGGGCTGGTGGAGAGCCACCCCCACGACATCCAGATGACCGTCGAGGCTCCGAACTACCGGGGGCGCTGAGCATGCCCACGCGCGACACCGTCGAGATCGGGCTCAACCGCTTCGCCCGCCGCGGCTACGACCTGGACGAGGTCTCCATCGTGCCGTCGCGGCGCACGCGGGACGTCGACGACGTCTCGACCGCCTGGCAGATCGACGCCTTCCGGTTCGACATCCCGCTGGTCACCAGCCCGTCGGACGCCGTGGTGAGCCCGGCGACGGCGATCGCGGTGGGCCAGGCCGGCGGCCTGGGCGTACTGAACGCCGAGGGGCTGTGGACCCGCTACGACGACCCCGCCCGGGTCTACGGGCGGCTGCGCGAGGCGGCCGGCGACGGCGCCCCGCCGGTGGCGATGCTGCAGGAGGTGTACTGCGAGCCGGTCAAGCCGGACCTGATCACCGCGCGGATCAAGGAGATGCGCGACGCGGGCGTGACGACGGCGGTGCGCGTCTCGCCGCAGCACACCGTGCAGTTGGCGCCCACGGTGCTGGCGGCCGGGGTCGACCTGCTGGTCATCCAGGGCACGATCGTCTCCGCCGAGCACGTGACCAGCCAGGGGGACGCGCTCAACCTCAAGGAGTTCATCGCCGACCTCGACGTCCCGGTGATCGTGGGCGGCGCGGCCAACTACCAGACCGCGCTGCACCTGATGCGGACCGGCGCGGCCGGCGTGATCGTCGGCGTGGGCGCCGACAGCTTCTCCACCGGCGACACCGTCATGGGCGTGCGGGTGCCCCTGGCCAGCGCCATCGTCGACGCGGCGGCCGCCCGCCGCGACTACCTGGACGAGACCGGCGGCCGCTACGTGCACGTCATCGCCAACGGCCGGATCGAGACCAGCGGCGCCATCGCCCGCGCCCTGGCCTGCGGCGCCGACGCCGTCCAGGTGGGTGAGCCGCTGCGGACGGCGGCGGAGGCGCCCGGCGGCGGCATCTGGTGGGACTCGGTCGCCGCCCACCCGCGGCTGCCCCGCGGTGGCGCGTCGCCGGCGGTGCCGCCCACCGGGTCGCTGCAGCAGGTGCTGCTCGGGCCGGCGGAGACCGCCGACGGCCGCACCAACCTGTTCGGCGCGCTGGCCCGCACGATGGCCAAGACCGGCTACCGCGACCTCAAGGAGTTCCAGCGGGTGGACCTCGTGATCGGCGGCTACACCCCGGCCCGCCAGGACGACTGATGGACTTCCCGACCGTCCTCGTCGTCGACTTCGGCGCCCAGTACGCCCAGCTCATCGCCCGGCGGATCCGGGAGGCGGGGGTGTACTCCGAGATCGTGCCCTGCGACGTCCCGGCCGAGGAGATCGTCGGCCGCAAGCCGGCCGCGATCGTGCTCTCCGGCGGGCCGTCCAGCGTCTACGCGCCCGGTGCCCCGCAGGTCGACGCCACGCTGTTCGAGTCCGGGGTGCCCGCCTTCGGCATCTGCTACGGCTTCCAGGCCATGGCGCAGAGCCTGGGCGGCACCGTCGCGCACACCGGCGACCGCGAGTACGGCGGGACGCCGCTGACCGTCACCACCCAGGCGCGGCTGTTCGGGGAGCTGCCGGTCGAGCAGTCGGTGTGGATGAGCCACGGGGACGCCGTCAGCGCCGCCCCGCCCGGCTTCACGGTCACCGCGACGTCCACCGGGGCGCCGGTCGCGGCCTTCGAGGACGTCGACCGCAAGCTCGCCGGCGTCCAGTTCCACCCCGAGGTCCGGCACACCGCCCACGGCCAGACCGTGCTCGAGCACTTCCTGTTCGACATCGCCGGCCTGGAGCCGACCTGGACGATGGCCAACGTCGTCGAGGAGCAGGTCGAGCGGATCCGCGCCCGGATCGGCGACCGGCGCGCGCTGTGCGGGCTGTCGGGCGGGGTCGACTCCGCCGTCGCCGCAGCGCTCGTGCAGCGCGCCATCGGTGACCGGCTGACCTGCGTCTACGTCGACCACGGCCTGATGCGGGAGGGGGAGACCGAGCAGATCGAGCGGGACTTCGTCGCCGTCACCGGCGCCGACCTGCGGGTGGTCGACGCGCGGGAGCAGTTCCTCGCCGCGCTCGCCGGGGTCAGCGACCCCGAGCAGAAGCGGAAGATCATCGGGCGCGAGTTCATCCGGGTCTTCGAGCAGGCCGCGCTCGACGTCGTCGCCGACGCCCAGGCCCACGGCGAGAGCGTGGACTTCCTCGTGCAGGGCACGCTCTACCCGGACGTCGTCGAGTCCGGCGGCGGCACGGGCACGGCCAACATCAAGAGCCACCACAACGTCGGGGGGCTGCCCGAGGACCTCACCTTCACCCTCGTCGAACCCCTGCGCACGCTGTTCAAGGACGAGGTGCGCGAGGTGGGGGCGCAGCTGGGCCTGCCCGACTCGCTGGTGTGGCGGCAGCCGTTCCCCGGCCCCGGCCTGGGGATCCGCATCGTCGGTGAGGTCACCCAGGAGCGGCTGGACGTGCTGCGGAAGGCCGACGCCATCGCCCGCGCCGAGCTGACCGCGGCGCACCTGGACCGGGAGATCTGGCAGTGCCCGGTGGTGCTGCTGGCCGACGTCCGATCGGTGGGCGTGCAGGGCGACGGGCGGACCTACGGGCACCCGATCGTGCTGCGCCCGGTGTCCAGCGAGGACGCCATGACCGCCGACTGGACCCGGCTGCCCTACGACGTCCTGGCCCGCATCTCCACCCGGATCACCAACGAGGTGCCCGAGGTCAACCGGGTCGTCCTCGACGTGACGAGCAAGCCGCCGGGCACCATCGAGTGGGAGTAGAAGGACCTCTGCACCCCACCCTGGAAGGACCCCGTCCTCCTCACCGCTCGCAAGCTCGCGCCGAGCCTCTGGACGGGGCCGCGGCGGGACCCTGCAGGGGGCCGTTCCATCCCCTCACCTGCCCCACCGCTGTCGCTGAGGCTCGGGGCGGGTCCCGGCGACGGGGCCGTCCGGCCGCCGATCCGCTCGCACCTGCGCGGAGCCGCGTGGTCTGATCGCTCCGTGGACGTCGCGATCCGGCCGCTGACCGAGGACGACGTCGACCCGGTCGTCACCTTCGCCGTCGAGGCGTGGGCCCCGGTGTTCGAGAGCTTCGCGGCGGTCATGGGCTCCCGGGCCTTCGCGTTGGTCTATCCGGACTGGCGCGCCACGCAGGCCGCGGCGGTCGCGGAGGTGTGCCGGGCCGACGACACCGACGTGTGGGTCGCCGACGTGGCCGGCCGGCCGGTCGGGTTCGTCGCCGTCCGGTGGACCGAGGAGGGCGCCACCCCGGTCGGCGAGGTCGACATGATCGCCGTCGACCCGCGCCACCAGCGGGCCGGCATCGCCGGCGGGCTCCTCGACCACGCCGTGGCGCACGCGTCCGCGCGCGGCGTCCCGCTGGTGGTCATCGGGACCGGTGGAGACCCCGGGCACGCTCCCGCGCGGGCGCTGTACGAGGGGCGCGGTTTCACCGGGCTGCCGCTCGTGCGGTACTACCGCGCCCTGTGAGCACCCGCCCGGACGGGGGCGGCGTCGGGGGGCGGGGTGCCGAAGGCGGCGAGGTCCCGGTCGGGCACCGGCTCGGGGGTGAGGTCGGCGGCGGCGATCCGGTCCCAGCGGAACCAGCGGGGCGCGTCCCGCTCCCGGCACCAGGCCATGAGGTACCAGTGCCCCTCGGTGCGGGCCACCGCCAGGGGCTCGACCCGGCGGCGGGACGGCGTCCCCGCGGCGTCGCGGTAGGTGAGCACCACGACCCGGCGCCGCGCCAGCGCGTCCTCGACGACGGCGGCCGCGGCCGACCGCGGCGCGGGGCCGCGCACCCAGACGCGGCCGGCCAGTCGCTCGGTCTCGGCGCGCGCCGCGGGGCCCAGCGCGTCCAGCACCTTCTCCAGCGCCATGCGCCCGTCGGCGGCGAACGGCGCGTCCGCCGCACCGGCCAGGGCGACGGCGACCGCGACCGCCTGCGCGGGGGTGAGGTTCACCGGCGGCAGGGTCGCCGAGGCGTCGAGGACGTAGCCGCCACCCGGGCCGGCGGTCGCCCAGATCGGCACCCCGGCCTGCTGCAGCGCGGCGACGTCCCGCTTGACCGTCCGGGGTGAGACCTCCAGCCACCCGGCCAGCCGCGCCGCCGTCCGGCCCCGGGGCCCGGCCCGGCGCAGCTCCTCGGCGAGGGCGTGCAGCCGGTCGGTGCGGTTCACGCGGCCGATCCTGGCAGGAGTCGGTGACAGGACGGTGTCACCAGGCGTGCGCCAGGCTGCGGTCATGGCCTCGATCGCGCTCTTCCACTCCGCCCTCGGCGTCCGCCCGGGCATCACCGACGCCGCCGGCCGGCTGCGGGCCGCCGGGCACGACGTGCTCGTCGTCGACCAGTACGGCGGGCGCGTCTTCGACGACTACGCGGCCGCCGGGGCCCACGTCGACGAGGTCGGCTTCCCGGCGCTGATGGCGAGCGCGCTCGACGCCGTCCGCGACCTCCCCGACGGGTTCGTCGCCGCCGGGTTCTCCAACGGCGCGGGGATGGCCGAGTACGTGGCCACCCAGCGGCGGTGCGCCGGGGCGCTGCTGTTCTCCGGGGCGCTGCCGGTGGCGGTGCTCGGAGCCGATGCGTGGCCGGCCGGGGTGCCGGTGCAGCTGCACTACGGCGAGCGGGACCCGCACCGCTCCCCGGAGTGGGTGGACGGGTTCCTGGCCGACGTGCGGCGCAGCGGCAGCCCCGTCGAGTTCGTCGAGCACCCGGTCGCCGGGCACCTGTTCACCGACCCGAGCCTGCCCGCCGAGCACGACGCCGCCGCGACCGAGGAGCTGTGGCGGCGCGCGCTGGCCTTCTGCGCCCGGTCGACCGGCTGACCACGGCGGAGGGCCCGGGGAGCGATGCGCTCCCCGGGCCCTCCGCCCGTCCCGCCCCTCCTCGGGTCAGCCCCGCCGGCGACGGGCCTTCCGCAGTTCGCTCACCAGCAGCAGCACGCCGGCTCCGATGAGCACCAGCCAGAGCAGGCCGCCCTCGGCGACGAGCCCGAAGGGGACCACCGCCCCGGCCATCACCACGATGGCCAGGATGACGAAGGCCAGGCCCGGGACGAGCGCGGTGAGGTCGACGCCCCGGCGCTGGGGCGGCGGCGGGGGTGCGGGGGCCTCGAGCGCCGTCGGCGTGATGTCACCGAAGGCGTGCTCCTGCCAGGCGGTCGGGGTGGTGGGGAACTCGCTGTAGTCAGGCACGGGACACCTCCACGTCGCCGATACCGGCGTCGATGTTCAGGACGATCTCGGGCTCGTCGTCACCGGCGCCGCTGCCGCGGTAGAGGCCGTCGCCGGCGCCCTCCTCGCCGAACACCTCGATGTTGCCGATGCCGCTGTCGGCCTCGATGCGGACGTCGGCGTCCCGCGGCACGAGGATCTCCACGTTGCCGATGCCGGCGTCCAGCCGGGTGGTGATCGGCTCGTCGAGGGCGCTCATGTCGATGTCGGAGAGGTCCAGGGTCACGTCCCCGACGCCGGCGTCGTAGACCGGCCGGACGTCGGCCGCGGTCATCGGGTGGAACGTGCGGTCACCGATGCCGCCGTGGACGGAGCGCCACGGCTCGGCGGCCACGGCGATGAGCGCCATCGACAGCAGGACCCCCAGGGCGATCAGCCCGCCCTTGGCGCGCCGTCCGGTCGAGAACGCCGCGGCCACCAGGCCCAGGCCGACGACCAGCAGGCCGGACCCGAGGATGAACCGCGGCGCCAGCGACCAGTCGGTGAAGCGGCTGATCAGCACCATCGTGCCGACGACGATGAGCAGCCCGGCGAGGGTGATGCCCGGCACCGGGGAGCGCGGGCCGGCCGGCGCCTTGACCCGCTCGCCGCGGGATCCGGCCGCGCCGTCCCCCGGGGCGGCCGACATGAACAGCCACAGCAGCAGGTAGATCGGGATGCCGGGGCCGGCCAGGGCCAGGGCGACGAAGCCGACCCGCCACAGCAGCGGGTCGATGCCGCTGTACTCGGCCAGGCCGCCGGCGACACCGCCGGCGACCTTGTCGGTGCGGCTGCGCCGCAGTTGCGGCCGGGCCGGCGGGGTCGACGGGTACTCGGCGGGCGGCGGCCAGCCGGTGGGCGGGGGCACGGGGGGTGCCGGGGGAGGCGGTACGGAGGTCATGCCACAGAGCCTGCGACGCGAACGGGCCCGCAGGCATCAGGGAAGGCCCCCACTCGACCCTGGTCCGCTACTCCAGGGTGATCACCGGTGTGGGACGTGGCCGTCCGGTGCGACGATCGTCAGCGTGACGACGACTGCCCTCGTGCCGCAGCGTCCGCCCCTGGCGCGTCCGCGTTCGGGGCGGCTGCTGTCCGGCGTCGCCGCGGGGACGGCGGTCCACCTGCGGATGGACCCGCTGGTCGTCCGGATCGCGTTCGTGGTCCTGGCCGTGACTGGGGTCGGTGTCATCGCCTACGGGATCCTCTGGTTCTTCATGCCGGTCGCCGCCGTCGACGCCGTACCGGAGACCGCCGAGCCCGGCGAGCAGCCCAGCCGCCGGCAGGCGCTCGGCCTGACCCTGCTCGGGCTCGGCGCGCTGGTGCTGGTCACCAACATGGCCACCTGGGGCAACAGCGACCTGGTGATGCCGCTGCTGCTGGCCGGCACGGGGCTGGCGGTCATCTGGCGGCAGCTGGACACCGACCGCTCGCTGGCCCAGCCGGGCGTGCCGTGGGTCCTGGTGGGCGGCATCGCGCTCGGCGTGGTCGGGGTGATCCTGCTGCTGGCCACGACCGGCCAGCTGGCCAACGCCCGCAACGGCTTCACCGCGACTCTGGTCATCCTCGTCGGCATCACGCTCGCCACCGCGCCGGTGTGGCGGCGGCTGCTCGCCTCGCGGGAGGCCGAGCGCACCGCCCGCGTCCGGTCGGAGGAGCGGGCCGCGGTCGCGGCGCACCTGCACGACTCGGTGCTGCAGACCCTGGCCCTCATCCAGCGGCACAGCGAGGACCCCAAGGTCGTCGCCCGGCTGGCCCGCAGCCAGGAGCGGGAGCTGCGCACCTGGCTGTACGAGCCGGAGAAGGCCACCGAGGGCACCTGGGCCGCGCTGGTCGAGGGGATGGTCGCCGAGGTGGAGGCCGACCACGCGCTCACCGTGGAGTCCGTCGTCGTCGGCGACGCCCCGGTCGACGAGGCGCTCGCCGCCCTCGGCGCGGCCACCCGCGAGGCGCTGGTCAACGCGGCCAAGCACTCGGGCGCGACCTCGGCCGACCTCTACACCGAGGTCACCCCGTCGCGGATCGCGGTCTTCGTGCGCGACCGCGGCGCCGGGTTCGACCCGTCGTCCGTGCCGGCCGACCGGCGCGGGCTGCGCGACTCGGTGACCGGCCGGCTGGACCGGGTGGGGGGATCGGCGAGCGTCCGGTCGGCGCCGGGGGAGGGGACCGAGGTGGAGCTGTTCCTGCCGAGGGAGGCCGCGTGACCGGGACGCGGGTCTTCCTCGTCGACGACCACGCCATGGTGCGGTCCGGCGTCCGCACCGAGCTCGGGGACGCCGTGACGATCGTCGGCGAGGCCGCCGACGTCCCCACCGCGATCGAGGGCATCCGGGCGACCGGCCCGGACGTCGTCCTGCTCGACGTCCACCTCCCCGGCGGGGGCGGCCGGGCGGTGCTGGAGGCGCTGCGGGCCGAGGTGCCGTCGGTGCGCTGGCTGGCGCTGTCGGTGTCCGACGCCGCCGAGGACGTCATCGCCGTCATCCGCGCCGGCGCCCGCGGCTACGTCACCAAGACGATCTCGGGGCCGGACCTGCTCGACGCCGTCCACCGGGTCGCCGAGGGCGACGTCGTGTTCAGCCCGCGGCTGGCGGGGTTCGTGCTGGACGCGTTCGCGGCGACGCCGGCGTCGGCCCCGGCCGAGCCCGAGGACCCGGCGACCGACCCCGGGCTGGACCTGCTGAGCGCCCGCGAGCGCGAGGTCATGCAGTTGCTGGCCCGCGGCTACACCTACCGGGAGATCGGGTCGCGGCTGTTCATCTCGGTGAAGACGGTGGAGTCGCACGCCTCCAACGTGCTGCGCAAGCTGCAGCTGTCCAACCGCAACGAGCTCACCCGCTGGGCAGCGACCAACCGCCTGCTCTGACCCCGCCCCCGGGGGCAGGGGATGCCGTCCCTGCCCCCGGGGCGCTCAGGCGAAGTGGCTCTTGTAGATGACCCCGTGGACGCCGACGGTGCGGTCGACCACCTGGGAGACCTCGAAGTCCGCGGCGGCCGACAGGTAGGCGTAGGCCACCGTCCGCTCCATGCCGAGGTCGTGCTCCAGGAAGTCCAGGGCGTTGACCACGGCCCGCCGGGCGGCGACGTCCAGGTCGACGAACTGCCCGCCGCGGGAGCCGTCGGGGTCGGAGAGCCCGATCGGGAGCCAGGCGTCCGGTGACTCGCCGAACGGGTACCGGAAGGCCACGGACGGCGCATCGCCCGAGCCGGGCTTGCAGACGGTGAGCCGGAAGGTCAGCCGCAGGGACCCCTCCAGCGCGGTCAGCGCCACCTCGCCGTGCCCCATGGACATGTGCGGGTCGCCCACCGAGAACAGCGCACCCTCACCGACGACCGGCACGTAGAACGCCGAGCCGACGTTCAGCCGGCGGATGTCGATGTTGCCGCCGCCGACGGTGGGCGGGATGGAGTTGACCAGCGGGTCGTTCGGGACCGGCGCGTCGGCCACGGTGGCCACCGCCATGAGGCCGGCGAAGCAGTCGACCGGCCAGGAGACCCGGCGTCCCGCGGTGCCGACGGGCATGGTGGCGCGGGTCTCCCCGCCCCGGGCCCGCTCCAGCGGCGTGAACACCGAGACGTTGCCGTAGCGGGTGGGGTCCCCGGTGGCGCGCCCGTCGGTCCCGACCGGCGGCATGACCTCGGCCTCGGTGATCCCGCCCTCCGGGGTGGCCAGCTGGCGGGCCAGCGCGCCCTTGCCGTGCCGGCTGGAGACCACGCCGTAGGGCACCCGGGGCAGCGCGGTGAGCGGCTCGATCTTCAGCACGTCACCCGGCTGCGCGCCCTCGACGGAGACCGGTCCGGTCACGACGTGCGGCCCGTCGGCGTCGAAGCTGCGCGGGTGCCGGTCGTAGCCGGCCGCGATCGCCACCGCGTCGTCCAGGACGTGCTCGCGGGGGACGCCGTGGCCGCCGAACCAGGCCACGGGGTCGCGGCCCTGGTCCTCGAGGATGCCCTCGTGGCTCACCGTGTCGACGGTGATCGTGCCGCCCGAGCGGAGCCGGGCCACGGGGGCGTCGCCGACCCGGGGCAGGTACCCCCAGAGCACCTCCTCCGGCAGGGAGGAGAGGTACGCCTCGCCGTCGATCGGGCCCTGGCCGGGCTGCAGGACCTCGCCGGGCAGGCGGGTGCGGGGCGTCGCGGCGGCGGGGGACGCGCCGGCGAGGCCGGTCCCCAGCACGGCGCCGGCGGCCAGCGCGGCCTGGACGAACGCGCGCCGGCCGATGCCGCGCTCGACGACCTCCGCGGCGGTGGCGGGGTCGGGCCGGCCGGCCTCGGGTGTGGTCAGCGTCATGGGGTCTCCCGTCCGGAGGGTGGCTGGACGGGTCGAGTGGAACCGACGGCGCGTTACGGCCCGGAGTCGTGCGTTCCAGGCGGGTTGCGGGGTGCGCGGCGAGCGCGCTGCGTCATGCCGTGTGCACGATGTGGAAGGCCTCGCCGAGCCGGCCGTCGGGCAGGCCCAGCCGGCGGCCGTTCTCCCGCATCCAGCCGGTGACGAACTGCTCCAGGTCGGCCACGTGCGCCACCTGCGACACGTGGCTCTTCAGCGCGGCGAACTTCAGCTCGACCACGTCGGTGACGTCCACGACGTGGTCGCTGCGAGGGCTGGCGGTCAGCCACACCTCCTCGACCGTCCACGCCTCGAGCCCCTCGGCGGCCAGCTGGGGGAAGGCGAACGGGTTGCGGGCGTCGGGGTAGACCGCCCGCAGCGTCGACTCGCCGACGGTCATGTGGTCGGGGTGGCTGGCGCCGATCCGGTCCCAGAACCGCTCGGGGGAGCTGGTCAGCACCCGCTGCGGCCGGACCTGCCGGATCACCCGGCTGATGTCGCGGCGGAGGTCGAGGGTCAGCTCCAGCCGGCCGTCCGGGTAGCCGAGGAAGCGGACGTCCTCGACCCCGCAGGCCGCGGCGGCGGCCTGCTGCTCGGCGCGCCGCAGCGGGCCCATCTGCTCGCGCGGGGTCTCGTCGAAGCCGCCGGCGTCGCCGTCGGTGACGATCAGGTAGGTGACCTCGGTGCCGGCGGAGGTCCAGGTGGCGACGGTGCCGGCACTGCCGAAGTCGACGTCGTCGGGGTGGGCGAGCACGCACAGGGCGCGCTCGACGTGCTCGGCGGGCTTCCGGGGCAGCGGCGGGGTCACCCGCCGGAGCCTAGGAGAAGGACCCCGCCCTGCTCACCGGGGAGGACGGGGCTGCGGTGCGCCTCGGGACGGCACCGCGGCGGCCAGCCCGCGCAGCTTGTCCGGGTTGCGGACGACCAGCACCTGGGTGACCCGGCCGCCGGCCAGGACCAGCGACATCGTCAGGAACGGCTCGCCGGCCACCCAGGCCGCGACGCCGGGCGCGCCGTTCACGTCGGCCACCTCGATCCGCAGGTCGGCGGTGGCCAGCCCCTCGGACGCCGTCGCCAGGAGGAAGCGCACGACCTTCTGGGCACCCACGATCGGCCGCAGCGCCGCCTTGGCCCGGCCCCCGCCGTCGGTCACGAGGACGACGTCGGGCGCGAGCGCGGCCAGCAGCGCCTCGACGTCCCCGCCCGCGCAGGCGGCGAGGAAGCGCTCGGTGACCTCGCGCTGGGCGGTGCGGTCGGCGTCGAAGCGCGGCTGCCGGGCCTGCACGTGCTCCCGCGCCCGGTGCGCCATCTGCCGGATCGCGGCCTCGCTGCGGCCCAGGACCGCGGCCACCTCCCCGGCGGGCAGCCCGAACACCTCGCGCAGGACGAAGACCGCCCGCTCGGCCGGTGACAGGGTCTCCAGGACGACGAGGACCGCGAGCGACACCTGCTCGCCGAGCACCGCGGCGTCGTCGGGGTCCGGCGGGGGAGCGGCCCCGGCCACCGGCGTGGACCCGGTCAGGAGGGGCTCGGGCAGCCAGGGCCCGACGTAGGTCTCCCGCCGGGTGCGGGCGGCGTCCAGCCGGTCCAGCGCCAGCCGGGAGGCGATCCGCACCAGGTAGGCCCGCGGCTCGGCGACGTCGGTCCGGTCGGCCGCCGACCAGCGCAGCCACGCGTCCTGCACGACGTCCTCGGCGTCGGCGACGCTGCCGAGCATCTGGTAGGCGACGGTGAACAGCAGCCGACGGTGCCGGTCGAAGGCGGCCAGCGGATCGCTCATGCGGGCACCTCGCAGCGGTCGCGGAAGCCCTGGCTGGTCAGGCCGAGGGCGCTGTTGAACCGCGACCGGACGTTCTCCACGGCCACCATCATCGTGAGCTCGACCAGTTCCGCGTCGTCCAGCGAGCGCCGCAGCTCGTCGACCATCTCGTCGGTCACGGTGGGCGGGGTCGCCGTCACCGCCTCGGCGTAGGCCATGACCCGCCGCTCCAGGTCGGTGTAGACGTCGCTGTCGCGCCAGCGCGGGACGTCGCGGAGCTTGGCCGGGTCGACGCCCTCGTTGGTGCTGATCCAGGAGCCGAAGTCCACGCACCAGGAGCAGCCGATCGAGACGGCCGAGGCCATGGACGCGAGGGCCTTGAGCGTGCGGTCGAGCCGGTTCCACCGGGCGAGCGAGGTCTCGAAGCCGGCGTCGGTGACCAGGACCCGCGGGTTGTGGGCCATGGCGGCGAACGGGTCGGGCACGACGCCGTAGGTCCGCCGGGCGTACCACTCGGTGAGGCGGTACAGGCGGGTGCGGGGCGGGTCGAGCGGGATGCGGGCCATGGCGTCTCTCCTCCGGGCGGTGGTGTCCACAGAGACGACGCGGCGCCGCGGGGCGTGACATCGGGCCGGAGGACGGTGGCCGGAGCGCTCGTCGGCCGACCGCTGCGGCGGGCCTTCCCGGCGGCTGCGGTCCGGAGCATCCTGGCGGTCCGGGTTCGGCACGGCGGCCCGTGGGCGACGGGTCCGCCGGGGGAGGAGCGGACGTGGACGCAGACCTCGCGCAGGCCCTGCAGCGGACGGCCGACGCGCTGGCGGCGATGGGCTCCGGCGACCCCGGGCCCTACGCGGCCCTGTGGGCTGACACCGACGACGTGACCCTGTTCGGGGCGTGGGGGCCGATCGAGAAGGGCCACGACGCCGTCACGCGGACCTTCCAGTGGGTGGGGAGCCGGTTCAGCGACGGGGCGCTGCGGCCCGAGCAGGACGTCGTCCGGGTCTCGGGGGACCTGGCCTGCACGGTCGGCTCCGAGCACGGGGTGGTCCGCGTCGACGGGGGTGAGCCCCGGCCGATGACGATCCGGGTCACGCACGTGTACCAGCGGGTCGACGGCACGTGGTGGCTGGTGCACCGCCACGCGGACTTCCCGCCGCCCGACCAGCGCCGGAGCTGAACGCGCCTGGTGACGGACTGGAACGGCCCCGTCCCGGGTCCCGCCCTGAGCCTGCGCGGGGTGGGGAGGACGGGGTCCTTCCTCAGAGGCGGCCGCGGCCCTGGCGGAGCAGCATCATCCCGAGCGTCGCGCCGTCCCGGCCGAGCTCGGCCTGGAAGCGGGACAGCACCTGCTGCTCGCGGGACAGGGACAGGCGGGTGCCTCCGGTGGACTGGCGCAGCTCACCGATCTGCTGGGACACGGCCAGCCGGCGCTGCACCAGCCGGATGATCTCGGCGTCGCAGGTGTCGATCTCCTCGCGCAGCTCGGCGATGCGCTCGTCGGCGGCGGGAGCGGTGGGGATCGTGGCGGTCATCGGGAGTTCCTCCGGGGCGGGCGGGAGGCCGTCGGACCCCGAGAACGAGAAACGCCCCGGGCTCCTCGGGCCCGGGGCGTCTGTTGCGGCGTGTGCTCAGCCAGCGGTGACGGACACCGGATCCCGGTGGCCGTAGTAAAAGCTGAGGGCGGCGAGCACGGCGCAGAGTGTGCCACAGCCGCGGCCCCGCTCGCCACCGGGTCCATCGGGCGGGTCGGGTGGGGCGGGTGGTCCGCGGCCCCGGGGAGGTCACCCGTCCGAACTACAGTGGTGTGGTCATGAGCAGCGTCCAGCAGGCCCTCCCCGGTACCGCCGCCCTCCAGCGCTCCGCCTCCGGCTCGGTCGGGCGGGAGCTGGACCGGATGCTCGCCGGCCTCAACGGGCCCCAGCGTCAGGCCGTCGTCCACGAGGGTGGGCCGCTGCTCATCGTCGCCGGTGCCGGATCCGGCAAGACGCGGGTGCTCACGCACCGCGTCGCCTACCTGCTCGGCGCCCGCGGCGTCCAGCCCGGCGAGGTCCTGGCGATCACGTTCACCAACAAGGCCGCCGGCGAGATGAAGGAGCGGGTGGCCCACCTCGTCGGCCCGCGCGCGCGGGCGATGTGGGTGTCGACGTTCCACTCGATGTGCGTGCGGATCCTGCGCGCCGAGGCCGGCAAGCTCGGCATGAAGTCCTCGTTCACGATCTACGACCAGGGCGACTCCGTCCGGCTGATGACGATGGTCGCCCGCGACCTGGACCTCGACGCCAAGCGCTACCCCGGCCGCAGCCTCGCCGCGCAGGTGTCGAACCTGAAGAACGAGCTGATCGACGAGGAGTCCTTCGTCCCGGGAACGGCGCCGGAGAAGGTGCTCGCCGAGGCCTACACGCTCTACCAGCGGCGGCTGCGCGAGGCGCACGCCATGGACTTCGACGACCTGATCATGACGACGGTCAACCTGCTGCAGGCCTTCCCGGACGTCGCCGAGCACTACCGCCGCCGCTTCCGCCACGTGCTGGTCGACGAGTACCAGGACACCAACCACGCGCAGTACGTGCTGGTCCGCGAGCTGGTGGGGCCGGAGGGTGGCCCGGTGCCGCCCGCCGAGCTGTGCGTGGTCGGTGACGCCGACCAGTCGATCTACGCCTTCCGCGGCGCCACCATCCGCAACATCGACGAGTTCGAGCGGGACTACCCGCAGGCCACGACGATCCTGCTCGAGCAGAACTACCGCTCCACCCAGCGCATCCTCAAGGCGGCCAACCAGGTCATCGCCAAGAACACCGGCCGCCGCGCCAAGAGCCTGTGGACCGACGCCGGCGACGGCGAGCTGATCGAGGGCTACGTCGCCGAGAACGAGCACGACGAGGCCGCCTGGGTCGCCGAGCAGATCGACGCGCTGGTCGACGAGGGCACGGCCAAGCCCAAGGACATCGCCGTCTTCTACCGGACCAACAACGCCTCCCGTGTCTTCGAGGAGGTGTTCATCCGCGTCGGCATGCCCTACAAGGTGGTCGGCGGGGTGCGCTTCTACGAGCGCAAGGAGGTCCGTGACGCGCTGGCCTACCTCAAGGTGGTCGCCAACCCGGCCGACGTGGTCAGCCTGCGCCGGGTGATCAACGTGCCCAAGCGGGGGATCGGCGAGAAGGCGGAGTCCTGCATCGAGGGCTTCGCCGACCGGGAGCGGATCGCCTTCGCCAACGCGCTGCGCCGGTGCTCCGAGGTCACCACCCTGGCCGCCCGGTCGCTCAAGGCCATCCAGGAGTTCGTGGCGCTGCTCGAGGAGTTCGAGAACCTGGTCGAGACGGGCTCGGGGCCGGCCGCGCTGCTGGAGAGCATCCTCGACCGCACCGGCTACCTCGCCGAGCTCCAGGCCAGCACCGACCCCCAGGACGAGGGCCGGGTCGACAACCTCAACGAGCTCATCTCGGTGGCCGCCGAGTTCGAGGCGGCCAACCCCGGCGGCTCGGTCACCGACTTCCTCGAGCAGGTGTCGCTGGTCGCCGACGCCGACCAGATCCCGGTCGCCGGGGACGACGCCGGCGTGGTCACGATGATGACCCTGCACACCGCCAAGGGCCTGGAGTTCCCGGTCGTCTTCCTCACCGGCATGGAGGACGGCGTCTTCCCCCACCTGCGGGCGCTGGGCGACCCGCGGGAGCTCGAGGAGGAGCGCCGCCTGGCCTACGTCGGCATCACCCGGGCCCGGCAGCGGCTGTTCATCTCCCGCGCCACCGTCCGCACCAGCTGGGGGCAGCCGGCCTACAACCCGCCGTCGCGCTTCCTGGACGAGCTGCCGGCCGACACCGTGCAGTGGGCGGGCAAGGAGCCGGCCCCCGCGCCGAGCACCGGCTTCCGGTCCGCGCAGCAGCGGGTGGCGGCCACCGGGCTGTCCACCGGCGGGCTGCGTGGCGGCGCAGGCAACCGCGCGGTGATCGCCGTGGAGGTGGGCGACCGGGTCAGCCACGACGCGTTCGGGCTGGGCACCGTCGTCGAGGTGACCGGCGCCGGCGACAAGGCGCAGGCCACCGTGGACTTCGGCTCGGGCGGCACCAAGCGGCTCGTCCTGCGCTACGCGCCCCTCGTCAAGCTGTAGCTCCGAGCAGGCACCACCACTGCGGGTGGTGCCCGGGTAGTGCGGGCGCTGCAGGACCCGCAGTGCCCGAGTAACGCCCGCAACCGGTGCGGGTGGAGCTCAGGAGGGTCGTGCCGTCACGGCACGGATACGCCGCGCTCGGCCAGGAAGTCCTCGGGGTCGATCGGCCGGCCGTCCATGCCGCCACGGTGGACCTCGTAGTGCAGGTGCGGCCCGGTCGACTGGCCCTCGTTGCCCACCTTGGCGATCGGGTCACCGGCGTGCACGAGGTCGCCGGCCTCGACGGAGAAGTAGCGCATGTGCCCGTAGACGTGCACGTTGCCGTCGGCGTCCTGGATGTAGACCGCGTTGCCGTAGCCGGACGCGCGGCCGGCCCGGATCACCACGCCGTCGGTCGCGGCGACGATCGGCGTGCCCAGCGGGGCGGCCAGGTCGATGCCGTAGTGCATGGACCCCCAGCGCATGCAGAAGCAGGTGGTGAGACGGGCGCCGTCGACGGGGCGCGCGGTCTTCGGCGTCCGGGCGGCGCGGGACGCGGCCAGCTCGCCGAGACGGGCCTGGGCCTCGGCCTCGGTGATGCCGCGGCGCACACCGGCGTCCTCCATGTCACCGGTCAGGCCGATGTCGGAGGCGACCCCGAGGCCGTACTCGGCGGCGCTGACGGTGATCTCGGCCGGGCCGCCGCCCAGGACCGTCGGGACGCCGGCGATGAGCGCGCCGGCCACGAGGGCGGCCAGCCACAGCGGGCCGCGCCGACCGGGCGGGCGGGGGAGGCGGCGCCGGAGCGCGGGCGTCTCCGCGGCGTCGGCCTCGGGTGCGGCGCCGTCGGCGCGCGGGGCGGCGGCGATGACCACGCCGTCGGTGGCGGCGCGCGGCGAGGGGATCGCGGGAGCGGCCGGCTCACGGTCGGCCCCCGGTCGCTCGAGCAGTACGGACGGGCGAGTCACGGAGCACCTCCTTGGGAAGCGGCCCATCCCGGCGGTGCCCTCGCGGGCGGACCGTCGGGGGAGCGACGGCGGCGGAGGCGTCCGGGACTGCGACGCCCGCCGGTCGGTACCGGCGCCGTGATCGGACGGTAACGATGAGTCAGGTCGCGGCCGGTCACCCGCACCGCGTGTCGCTTTGTCTGCAACGGGTGGGACAGATGGGACTCGCGTCACCGGTGGTCCCGGGCGCACCGGAGGCCCGCCCCGAGCTCACGAGGGGCGGGGAGGAGGGGGCTTCCTCAGGCGACGGCGGCCGGCGCGGCCGGCGACGGCTCGGCCCGCCGGTGACCGGCCAGGGTGACCGCGACCTCGTCCAGGACGGTGCGGTGGAAGGGCAGCGACATGTGGCCGACGCCGCGGACGAGCACGTTGCGCGCCCGGAGGTCGGGGTGGTCACAGCGGCCGGCGGTGGTGGGCAGCACGACCTGGTCGAGGTCGCTGTAGACCGCGGTCACCGGCGTCCGGACACCCGGCGCCGGCTGGGCGAGCTCGCGCAGCACCGGGGAGCCGGGTCGCAGCTGGCGGACCAGCGGGGTGGGGCAGAGGTGGGCCAGCACCGTGCCCTGGTGCGGCGTCCCGAGGGTCACCAGCGACTCGACCCGCTGGTCCCCGCCCTGCCGCTGCACGTGGTAGCGGGCGATGAGCCCGCCGAGGCTGTGCCCGACGACGTGCACCCGCTCGTGCCCGGTCTGCTCGCAGATACGCTCGAGGTGCTCCCCGAGCGCGGTCGCGCCCCGCGCGACGTCGGTCAGCAGCGGGCTGTAGTTCCACGAGCAGACGTGGGCGAAGCCGCGGCGGCGGAGGCTGCGGCGCATCACCGCGAACACCGACTGGTTGTCGACCAGGCCGTGCACGAGGACGACCGGGATGCGCGCGGCCAGCGGGTCGGCGGCGAACAGCGCCCGGACGGCGGGCGGCTGCTCCCCGGGCCGGCAGCGCGGATCGGGCCGCAGCCGGTCGGTCCGGGTGCCCAGCGGGTACATGAGCAGGTGCGCGCCGACGAGGGCGAGCTCGGTGATGCCCCCGGTCAGCGCCGCGCGGGTGACCAGCGTCCGCAGCCCGCCCCGTGGCGCTCCGGGTACCGGACCGTCGGTGTGCGACTCTGGGCCCGAGCCCGGGTCGCTGGTCGGGTACATCGCCGGTCCTCCCCGTTGCTGTCTCCGGGAGTGCCCGGGATCGACGGACCCGCCTGGCGGCGGGAGCACCTCTCGGGTGCCCTGTTCACGCGACGGTAATGCCTTGGTGTGGCGCCCGTCACACGAGCGTCGCCGCCCGGGCACCGATCGAGGCCGGTTCGTGACCAACCGGACGAAGGGGGAACCGTGGCCACCCGGGATGGCTCCACGCGGAGGCGGGACACCGCCGGAGGCGGCCCCGCCCGCCCGCGCCCGGCGGGGGCCCGCGGGACCCCCGTCCGTCCGCCGGCGGTGGGCCCCGCCAAGGCTCCCGGCCGGGCCGACGGGCTGGTGCTCGGGCCGACCCCGGGAGGCGCGCGCCTGGCCGGGGTGCTCCTCGTCCTGGCGGGCCTGGCGGGGGTGGCCGCGCTCGTCCCGACCTACCTCGTGGTGGGCGGCCAGGAGCTGACCCAGGCCCTCGGTGCGGGCAGCGTCCTGGCCGGTCTGCTCGCGCCCGGAGTCACCGTCGCCGTCGGCGCCGTCCTCGCGGCCGGCCGGGTGCCGCGCTTCGGGCTGGCCTACGCGGCCGTGTCCGGAGCGCTCTCGCTCGGCCTGCTGCTCATCGAGCTGTACCGCGCCAGCGCCTCGACCGTGCGCCCGGGCCTGGAGGTCCTCGTGGGCCGGCGGGTGCTCACCAGCACGGTGGAGATCGGTGCCGGCTGGGTGCTGGGAGCCCTCGCCCTGGGGCTCACCGTGCTGGCCGGCGCCCTGGCGGCGGCGTCGTGGGGGCGGACGGTCATGGAGGACGGCGGGTCGCTCGACCCGGCCCGTCCGGCGCTGGCCGGTGCCGCGGTGCTGCTCGGCGTGGGGACGGTGCTCTGCCTGGTGCTGCCGGCCGCCGACGTCCCCGACCGGCTGATCACCGATCCGACGACCGGGCTCCAGGAGGTCGTGGAGCAGGCGGGGGCGCAGGGGCTGCTCGAACGCCCCGGCCTGGCCCTGCTGGGCGGCTTGCTGCTCGCGGGCGCCGTCGTCCTCTGCTCGGTGGTGGCGCCGTCGCTGCGGCCGCGGCTGGCCGCCGTCGGCGGGTTGCTGGCGATCGGGGTCGTCGTCCTGTCGCTGGGGCTGACCGGCCTGCGCGACGCCGCCGTCTCCGACGAGCTGGTGTGGACGCTGCCCGGCGCCGGGCTGCTCGTGGCCGGCCTGGCCTACGGGGTCCTCACCGTGCTGGCCTGGCGGGTCCGCCGGCCGGCGTCCGCCGCCCGCTGAGTCGTCGGTCACGGCTCGCCTTCCGGCCTGCGGAACACCGGTGGCGGGGGGCTGTGATGCCCGTCATGGCCCGTGGTGCCGGTGGAACGACGGCGCCCGGCGAGGGTTACGGTGCCTGTTCGTGGATCTCTTCGAGTACCAGGCCCGTGACCTGCTGGCCTCCCATGGTGTGCCCGTGCTGCCCGGCGGCGTCGCCGAGACCCCGGAGCAGGCGGAGGCGATCGCCCGCGAGATCGGGACGACCGTCGTCGTCAAGGCGCAGGTGAAGACCGGTGGCCGTGGCAAGGCCGGCGGCGTCAAGCTGGCCGGCGACGCCGACGAGGCGCGCGCCCGCGCCCAGGACATCCTCGGCCTCGACATCAAGGGCCACATCACCCACCGCGTGATGGTCGCCCAGGCCAGCGACATCGCCGAGGAGTACTACTTCTCCTACCTGCTCGACCGCTCCAACCGCACCTTCCTGGCCATGGCCAGCGTCGAGGGCGGCATGGACATCGAGCAGCTCGCCGTCGAGCGCCCCGAGGCGCTGGCCCGCATCCCCGTCGACGCCACGGTCGGCGTGGACACCGCCAAGGCGGCGGAGATCGTCGACGCGGCCGGGTTCCCCGCCGAGGTCCGCGACCAGGTCATCGCCATCGCCGTCCAGCTGTGGGAGACCTTCAGCGCGGAGGACGCGACGCTGGTCGAGGTCAACCCGCTGGCCAAGGCGCCGGACGGCACCGTCCTCGCGCTGGACGCCAAGGTCACCCTCGACGAGAACGCCCGCTTCCGGCACGAGGGCCACGCCGCCCTCGAGGACACCGCCGCGGCGGACCCGCTGGAGGCCGCGGCCAAGGAGAAGGACCTCAACTACGTCAAGCTCGACGGCGAGGTCGGGATCATCGGCAACGGCGCCGGGCTCGTCATGAGCACGCTCGACGTCGTCGCCTACGCCGGTGAGGAGTTCGGCGGCGTCCGCCCGGCCAACTTCCTCGACATCGGTGGCGGCGCCTCGGCCGAGGTGATGGCCAACGGGCTGCACATCATCCTGTCCGACCCGGCCGTGAAGAGCGTGTTCGTCAACGTCTTCGGCGGCATCACTGCCTGCGACGCCGTCGCCAACGGCATCGTGCACGCGCTGCAGCTCCTCGGCGACGAGGCGACCAAGCCGCTGGTCGTCCGGCTCGACGGCAACAACGTCGAGGAGGGCCGGCGGATCCTCGCCGAGGCCAACCACCCCCTGGTCACCCTGGTGGACACGATGGACGGCGCCGCGCGCCGGGCCGCCGAGCTCGCCGCCGCCTGAACCACCGAGACCGGACAGGACACCAGAGAGATGTCGATCTTCCTCAACGAGAACAGCAAGGTCATCGTCCAGGGCATGACCGGCTCCGAGGGGCGCAAGCACACCCAGCGCATGCTCGCCTCGGGCACGGCCATCGTCGGCGGCGTCAACCCGAAGAAGGCCGGCCAGAGCGTCGACTTCGACGGCGCGAGCGTGCCGGTGTTCGGCTCGGTCGCCGAGGCGATGAAGGAGACCGGCGCCGACGTCAGCGTCATCTTCGTCCCGCCGGCCGGTGCGAAGAACGCCGTCATCGAGGCCGTCGACGCCCAGATCGGGCTCGCCGTCGTCATCACCGAGGGCATCCCGGTGCACGACTCGACCAGCTTCTGGGCGCACGCGCAGGGCGGGGCCACCCGGATCATCGGCCCGAACTGCCCGGGCCTGATCAGCCCCGGGCGGTCCAACGCCGGCATCATCCCGGCCAACATCACCAAGCAGGGCCGGATCGGGCTGGTCAGCAAGTCCGGGACGCTGACCTACCAGATGATGTACGAGCTGCGCGACATCGGGTTCTCCACCTGCGTCGGCATCGGCGGCGACCCGGTCATCGGCACGACCCACATCGACTGCCTCCAGGCCTTCCAGGACGACCCGGAGACCGAGGCCATCGTGATGATCGGCGAGATCGGCGGGGACGCCGAGGAGCGCGCCGCCGACTTCATCGAGGCCAACGTCACCAAGCCGGTGGTCGGCTACGTCGCCGGGTTCACCGCCCCCGAGGGCAAGACCATGGGCCACGCCGGGGCGATCGTCTCGGGTTCGGCCGGCACCGCCCAGGCGAAGCAGGAGGCCCTCGAGGCCGCCGGTGTCCGCGTGGGGAAGACCCCGTCGGAGACCGCCCGCCTCATGCGCGAGCTCGTGGGCGCCTGAGACGGGCCCTTCCTCCTGCTGGGAGGGTCGATCTGCCACCGCTGCCCGGTGACCTCGTCGAGGTCGCCGGGCAGCGGCGTTCCCGGAACTCGATACCGTCACGGACGGGGGAGAGCAGGCGCGCCGCGGTTGCCCTGCCCTCCGGCCGCTGCCCAGGATGCGCGCAGTGATCACGCCACCACCGAGGAGTGCCCCGCGATGACCAGTCAGCCGCCGCAGCCGCCGGGCGGGTCCGGGCACCCGCGGTACGGCGAGCAGCCGGAGCAGGCCGGGCCGCCCGGCCAGTCCGGCCACGGCCGGCCCCAACAGCCCGGCTACGGCCAGCAGCCGGGCTACGGCCAGCAGCCGTCGGGCTACGGCCAGCCCCAGCAGTCGGGCTACGGCCAGCAGCCGTCGGGCTACGGCCAGCCCCAGCAGCCGGGCTACGGGCAGCCGTCGGGCTACGGTCAGCCGCAACAGCCCGGCTACGGGCAGCCGCCCGGCTACGGCCAGCCCCAGCAGCCCGGCTACGGCCAGCCCCAGCAGCCCGGCTACGGGCAGCAGCCGGGATGGGGCGCCCCGCCTCCCGGTCAGCCCGGGTACGGGCAGCCGGGCTACGGGCCGCCGCCCGGCCAGGGCGGACACCCGCAGCCGGCCGGTGGAGGGGTGTCGCTGGGCTTCGACCGCAAGCGGCTGAGGCTCGGCGACCACGTCGTCGCCGGCGCCACCGTGCTCTTCCTCGTCTTCGCCGTCCTGCCGTGGTTCACCTTCGACTTCGGCTTCGGCATCTCGGAGTCGATCAACGGCTTCGACTTCAGCCTGGTGACCGCCGCCTTCGCCCTGCTCCTCCTCGCGACGGTGTGGGCCCTCCTGCCGGCCGTCCACCCCGTGGCGGTGCCGTTCCCGCGGTCGTTCGTCACCGTGGGACTGACCGGCCTGGCGTTCCTCCTGACGCTGGTCGAGTGGATCAGCACCTTCGAGGCCGGGTTCAGCGTCTTCGCCCTCCTCACGTTCCTCGCGTCCGCCGCGGCGCTGACCTTCGCCGTCCTGCGCCTGCTCCCCGAGTTGAAGAGCCGCCCGGAGACGGCGGGCACCGTGGCCGGGCCACCGCAGTGGGGGCAGCAGCAGGCGCCGCAGTACGGCGGTGCGCCGCAGCAGTACGGCGCCGCGGGTGCGCCGCAGCAGTACGGCTACCAGCCCCACGGCCAGGCCTACGGTCAGGCCCAGGCCCCCGGTCAGGCCCAGGACCAGCCGTACGGCCAGGCCCAGGCCCACGGCCAGCAGGCGGCGGCGCCGTGGCAGCAGCCGCCGACCGGGCCGAGGCAGGAGCACCGCCGCCCGCCGCCGCCGGTCACGGGCGGGCCGGGCTCCGGGCAGCCGGGTGGCGCCACGGCGTCCGGTGCGCAGCCGGGGCCGTCCACCGACCCGACCTGACGGCGGGTCACGACGGCTCGGGTCCGGTGGCCCGCGCCGGTTTCGTCGACCGGGACGGGCGCGTGCAGCGGCGAACCCGGCCGCGGGCTTGGGAGAGTGGAGTCGTGGTCTCCCTCCTGGCGCGCCTGAGCCTGCCCGGGCAGCGGGACCCCGCGACCGTCCGCCGTCGCGCGCCCCTGCTCGCCGGGCTGGCGGCGGTCGCGGTGTCGGTGCTCGGCCTGCTCGGGCTCGGCCTGGCCGTGGTCGTCGTCCAGACGCTGGACCCGGCCGGCGGGCTGCCGGTGCAGGGGTCGGCCCGGGTCGCCGGCCAGCTGTGGCTGCTGGCCCAGGGCGGCGGCCTCGAGCTGGACTCCGGACCGCTGGTGCTCGCCCCCCTGTTGCTGACCCTCGTCGTGGCGGGAGGCCTGTCCAGCGCCGCACGCGGGGTCGTCCGGGCCGGCGACCTCGGCGACGGGCGGGACGGAGGCGCCGTCCTGGCCGCCGTGGCCGTGACCCACACCGTGCTGACCGTCCTGGTCGCACTGGCCGTCGACACCCGGGGGGCGGACGTCGACCTGCTGCGCTGCGCGGTCGGCGGCGCCCTGCTCGCCGTCCTCGCCGCCGGGTGGGGGACGGCGCGGGAGTCCGGGCTGCTCGACACCGCGCTGGACCGGCTGCCCCCGCCCGTCCGCCCGCTGCTGCGCGCCGTCCTCGCCGGGCTGCTCGCCGCGCTGGCGCTGGCGTTCCTCATGGTGGCCGTCGCGCTGGCCTCCGACACCGCGGGGCACGCCGCCCTCGTCGGCGCGCTCGGGGGTGCGGGCGCCGGAGCGGTCGGGCTGCTCGCACTCGGCGCTCTGCTGCTGCCCAACGCGGCCGCGGCGGCCATCGGCCTGGCCGCCGGCCCGGGCTTCGCCGTCGGGAGCGGCACGCTGGTGTCCGTCCACGGCGTCACCCTGGGCGCGGTGCCCGCCCTGCCGCTGCTGGCCGCGCTGCCGGACACGCAGGCGGTGCCGCTGCTGGCCTTCGCCTCGCAGGTCGTGCCGGCGCTGGCCGGGCTGGTGGCGGGCGCGGCCCTGGGCCGCCGGCTGCGGGAGGACGACGGCGGTCCCGTGGCCGCCGGCCTCTGGGGTGTGCTCGCCGGCGTGCTGCTCGGGGTCGCCTGTGGGCTGCTCGCCTGGGCCGCCGGCGGCTCGCTGGGGGACGGCGGCCTGGCCGGCGTCGGTGCCCCACCGGTGACGACCGGCCTGGCCGTCGCCGCGCAGGCCGGCATCGCCGCCGCGGTCGGTGCCGCGGTCACCCGGTGGCGCTCAGCCCGCTCCGGACCAGCCGGGGGAGGGCGGCCCGCGCCCCGTTAGGGTCGCAGGTGTGCCCGCACCTCAGTCGTCGTCGCGGGCGCGGGTCGTCGTCCTGCTGTCGGGCACCGGCTCGCTGTGCGCCGCGCTGCTCGAGGCCACCGACGACCCGGGCTACCCCGCGACCGTGGTCGCCGTGGGCAGCGACCGCGCGGCTCCGGGGCTCGAGCACGCCCGCCGCCGCGGGATCCCGACCTTCACCTGCCGGCTGGGCGACGCCGCCGACCGCGCCGCGTGGGACCGGTCCCTGGCCGCCGCGGTCGCCGAGCACCGGCCCGACCTGGTGGTGTCCGCGGGCTTCATGAGGATCGTCGGCCCCGCCGTCCTCGACGCCTTCGAGGGGCGGCTGGTCAACACCCACCCCGCGCTGCTGCCCGCCTTCCCCGGCGCGCACGCGGTCCGGGACGCCCTGGCCGCGGGCGTGCCGGTCACCGGGAGCACCGTGCACCTGGTCGACGCCGGCGTCGACACCGGCCCGGTTCTGGCCCAGCGGCAGGTGCCGGTCCTGCCCGGTGACGACGAAGAGCGGCTGCACGAACGGATCAAGGCCGTGGAGCGCGAGCTCCTGGTGGAGACGGTGGCGCGACTGGCCACCGACCTCCCCACCGAGGACACGGAGGACCCCCGATGAGCGACCGCACCCCCATCCGCCGCGCGCTGCTGGGCGTCTACGACAAGTCCGGGATCGAGGAGCTGGCCCGCGGCCTGGCCGACGCCGGCGTGGAGCTGGTGAGCACCGGCGCGACCGCGCGGCGGATCGCCGAGGCCGGCGTCCCGGTCACCCCGGTGGAGCAGGTGACCGGCTTCCCCGAGTGCCTGGACGGGCGGGTGAAGACCCTGCACCCCGCCGTGCACGCCGGCATCCTGGCCGACCGCCGCAAGTCCGACCACGTGCAGCAGCTCGAGGACCTCGGCATCGCCCCGTTCGACCTCGTGGTGGTGAACCTCTACCCGTTCACCGAGACCGTCGCCTCCGGGGCCAGCCCCGACGAGTGCGTCGAGCAGATCGACATCGGCGGCCCGGCGATGGTGCGGGCGGCCGCCAAGAACCACCCGTCGGTCGCGGTCGTCGTCGACCCGGCCCGCTACGGCGACGTCCTCGCGGCGGTCACGGCCGGGGGCTTCACCCTGGCCCAGCGGCAGGGGCTGGCCGCCGCGGCCTTCCGGCACACCGCCACCTACGACATCGCCGTCGCCTCCTGGATGGGCAGTGTGCTCGCGCCGGACGAGGAGACCGTCTTCCCCGCCTGGGTGGGGGCGAGCTGGGAGCGCGCCGACGTCCTGCGGTACGGCGAGAACCCGCACCAGCAGGCCGCCCTCTACCGCGGCGGCGGACGGCCGGGGCTCGCGCAGGCCGAGCAGCTGCACGGCAAGCAGATGTCCTACAACAACTACGTCGACACCGACGCGGCGGTGCGCGCCGCGCACGACCACACCGACCCGTGCGTGGCGATCATCAAGCACGCCAACCCCTGCGGCATCGCCGTCGGCACCGACATCGCCGCCGCCCACCGCAAGGCGCACGCCTGCGACCCCGTCTCCGCCTTCGGTGGCGTCATCGCGGCCAACCGCGAGGTCGACCTGGCCATGGCCGAGCAGGTCGCCGGCGTGTTCACCGAGGTCGTCGCCGCGCCGTCCTTCACCGACGACGCGCTGCAGGTGCTCACCGCCACGAAGAACATCCGGCTGCTCCGGCTGCCCGAGGGAGGCCCCGGGGCGACCGAGTGGCGGCCGGTCGGCGGCGGGCTGCTGCTGCAGACCCTCGACCGCATCGACGCGGCCGGCGACGACCCCACCACCTGGACCCTCGCCACCGGCGAGCCGCTGGACGCCGCCGGCCTCGACGACCTCGTCTTCGCCTGGCGCAGCGTGCGCGCGGTGCGCAGCAACGCGATCCTGCTGGCCCACGACAAGGCCACGGTCGGCGTCGGCATGGGGCAGGTCAACCGGGTGGACGCCGCCCGGCTGGCCGTCACGCGGGCGGGGGAGCGGGCCGCCGGGTCGGTGGCCGCCTCCGACGCGTTCTTCCCCTTCGCCGACGGGCTGCAGGTCCTCCTGGAGGCCGGCGTCCGGGCGGTGGTGCAGCCGGGCGGCTCCGTCCGCGACGAGGAGGTCGTCGCGGCCGCGGCGGCGGCCGGCGTGCCGCTCTACCTGACCGGAACCCGCCACTTCGCCCACTGATGGAGGACCCCCTCGCCCCCCACCACTCGCAGGCTCGCGGCGGGCCCCTGCGAGGGGGCCGCGTGCCTCCCGGCAGGGGGCCACGCCCGCACGTCGGACCGCCCGAGGCCGGCGCCGAGGTCGAGGGGGCCGACTACGCCCGCGTCGACTGGTGGGGCGCCGAGCTCGAGGGCGTCACCTTCACCCGGTGCCGGTTCGACGACGCGGGGCTGGAGGAGCTGGTCACCCGGCGGTGCGTGTTCGACCAGTGCGTGCTGACCGGCGTCCGGATGGCCGGGTCGCGGCACTCGGGGTCAGCGTTCCTCTCCTGCCGGTTCGACCGGGCGCGGCTGTTCGACGCGCGGTGGGACGGCTGCAAGCTGACCGGGTCGCAGTTCCCCGGCGCGGAGCTGCGGCCGATGACCTCGGTGGAGAGCGACTGGTCGTGGACCGCGCTGCGCGGCGCCGACCTCTCCGGCCTGGACCTGTCCGGTCAGCGGTTCCGCGAGGCCGACCTCACCGGCGCCGACCTGCGCGAGTGCGACCTCACCGGAGCCGACCTCGACCACGCCCGGCTGCAGGGGGCGCAGCTGCGCGGGGCCGACCTGCGTGGCGCCTCGACCGACGCGGTCGACTGGCGGGCGTTCGGGCTGACCGGCGTCCGGCTCGACCTGGTGCAGGCCGTGCAGGTGGCCCGCGCCCAGGGCGCCCTCGTCGCCGACTGAGGCGGGCGCGTCAGCGGCCCGACCGCGGCCCGGTGAGCAACGCCTTGAGCGCGCCCAGCAGGCCGAGGGCCGGGACGGCGGCGGCGAACCAGAAGCCGGTGTCGATGGCGTCGAGGTCCCAGCCGGTGCCGGCCAGCGGCACGAGCACCCCGGCCGCCGCGACCAGGCTGACCAGCAGGGCGAGGACGCCGAGGAAGCGGTGCGTCCGGGCCGGCAGCACGAGGAGCAACCCCAGGACGAACAGCACCCCACCGCCCAGGATGACGGCCATCGGCTGCCAGAAACCGCTGCCGAGCAGCTCGCCGAACCCGTTCTCCAGCTCGTCGAACCCCCGCCGGACCAGGTCCAGGCCGTTGCGGTCGCTGCCGGGCAGCCACTGCAGCAGCAGGCTCACCGCGGCGGCGATGCCGGCGAGGATGAGCAGCAGGCTGGCGAAGGTGTCGGGCCGGCGTACGGGGACCGGCCGGGTCGAGTACGCGGGGGCGGTGGTGGTCGCCCCGGCTCCGCCGAACCCGGCCGCACCCGAGCCCGCGGCGGCGCTCCCGTAGCCGGCCGGGGTGCTGGGGCCGGGCCCGTACCCGGGGTCGGCCGGGCCTCCCCGCACCGGCTCGATGCCCGGTGTCGTCTGCTCCCGCCAGTCCCCGGTGCCGCCGGCGGCACCGGCCGGGGACTGCTCGCGCTCGCTCATCTGCTCTCCTCGCCGGTCGGCAGGCGGGACGCGCCCGCTGCCCGCGAGCCTAGGCACCCGGAGCGTGCGGTGGTCGGCTCTCGGGCACACTGTCGGCCGTGCCCGCGACGATCCTCGACGGCAAGGCCACCGCAGCAGCCATCCGGGCGGAGCTGACCGAACGGGTCGCCGCCCTGACCGCCGCCGGCCACCGGCCCGGCCTCGGCACGCTGCTGGTCGGCGACGACCCCGGCAGCCGGTGGTACGTGAACGCCAAGCACTCCGACTGCGCCCAGGTGGGCATCGCCAGCATCCAGCGCGAGCTGCCCGCGTCGGCCACGCTGGCCGACGTCCTGGCCGTGGTCGACGAGCTCAACGCCGACCCCGCCTGCACCGGTTACATCGTCCAGCTGCCGCTGCCGAAGGGCATCGAGGAGAGCGCCGTCCTCGAGCGGATGGACCCGGCCAAGGACGCCGACGGCCTGCACCCGGTCAACCTGGGCCGGCTCGTGCTCAACGTCGCGGGCCCGCTGCCGTGCACGCCGGTCGGGATCGTGGAGCTGCTGCGCCGCTACGACGTGCCGATCGCCGGTGCCGAGGTGGTCGTCGTCGGCCGCGGCATCACCGTCGGCCGGCCGCTGGGCCTGCTGCTCACCCGCCGCAGCGAGAACGCCACGGTCACCCTCTGTCACACCGGCACGCGCGACCTCGCCGCGCACCTGCGCACCGCCGACATCGTCGTCGCCGCGGCGGGTGTCCCCGGCCTGGTCACCGCGGACGTCGTGCAGCCCGGCGCCGCGGTCCTGGACGTCGGCGTGAGCCGGGTCGACGGCAAGATCGCCGGCGACGTCGCCGCCGACGTCCTCGACGTGGCCGGGTTCGTCGCGCCCAACCCGGGCGGGGTCGGGCCGATGACCCGCGCCATGCTGCTGCAGAACGTCGTCCTCGCGGCGGAGCAGGCCGCGGGGTGACCCGGCCGCCGCTCTACACCCGGCGGCCCTTCCTCGCCGGGCTGCTCCGGCAGGTGCCCCTGCTCGTGGTGCTGCTGGTGGTCGCGGCGGGCCTGGTCATGGTGGCCCTCGAGCACTGGCGGCAGGGGCTGGTCACCGTGGGGCTGGGCCTGGTGGTCGGCGGCCTGGTGCGGCTGCTCCTGCCGGTGCGCCGGGTGGGCTTCCTGGCCGTGCGCAGCCGCCCGGTCGACGTCGTCCTGCTGCTCGGGACGGGGGTCACCCTCATCGGCCTCAGCCTGGCACTGGCAGGGGGCTGAGCGAGGCCCCCCGCAGGCGGCTGCCCGCGGGCAACGATAGGTTGGCCGCCATGGCAGAGCAGCCCAGGAACGGCAAGGTGACCGTCGTCGGTGCCGGGTTCTACGGCTCGACCACCGCCCTGCGACTCGCGGAGTACGACGTCTTCGAGACCGTCGTCCTCACCGACATCGTCGAGGGCAAACCCGAGGGTCTGGCCCTCGACATGAACCAGTCCCGGCCGATCGAGGGCTTCGAGACCAGGGTCGTCGGTGTCGGCGGCGGGTCCTACGAGGGCACCGAGGGCTCCGACGTCGTGGTCATCACCGCGGGGCTGCCGCGCAAGCCCGGCATGAGCCGGATGGACCTCATCGAGACGAACGCGAAGATCGTCCGCCAGGTCGCCGAGAACGTCGCCCGGACCTCGCCCGACGCGGTGGTCATCGTCGTCTCCAACCCGCTGGACGAGATGACCGCGCTGGCCCAGCTGGCCACCGGGTTCCCCAAGAACCGGGTCATGGGCCAGGCCGGCATGCTCGACACCGCCCGGTTCTCCAACAACGTCGCCGAGGAGCTCGGCGTCCCGGTGAGCTCGGTGCAGACGCTCACCCTCGGCTCGCACGGCGACACGATGGTGCCCGTGCCCTCGCGGTGCACCGTGGACGGCAAGCCGCTGGCCGACGTGCTGCCCGCCGACCGCATCGAGCACCTGGTCGACCGCACCCGCAACGGCGGAGCCGAGGTCGTGGCCCTGCTCAAGACCGGCTCGGCGTACTACGCGCCGTCGGCCGCGGCCGCGCGCATGGCGCGGGCGGTCATGGAGGACTCGGGCGCGGTCATGCCGGTGTGCGCCTGGGTCGACGGCGAGTACGGCATCTCCGGGGTGTACCTCGGGGTCGAGGCCGAGATCGGGCGCCAGGGCGTCCGGCGGGTCGTCGAGGGTGACCTGACCGAGAGCGAGCGGGCCGGGCTGCGTGAGGCAGCCGAGGCCGTGCGCGCCAAGCAGGCCGACGTGGCCGACCTCTGACCGTCCGGTCAGAGCCGTAGAGAGGGATACCCCAACGTGAGCAAGATCAAGGTCGAGGGGACGATCGTCGAGCTCGACGGCGACGAGATGACCCGGATCATCTGGCAGTTCATCAAGGACCAGCTGATCCTCCCGTACCTCGACGTCGACCTCGAGTACTACGACCTCGGGATCGAGAAGCGCGACGAGACCGACGACCAGATCACGGTCGACGCGGCGAACGCCATCCAGCGGCACGGCGTCGGCGTCAAGTGCGCGACCATCACCCCGGACGAGGCGCGCGTCGAGGAGTTCGGCCTCAAGCGGATGTACCGCTCACCGAACGGGACGATCCGCAACATCCTCGGCGGCGTCATCTTCCGCGAGCCGATCATCATGTCGAACGTGCCGCGGCTGGTGCCGGGCTGGACCAAGCCGATCGTCGTCGGCCGTCACGCCTTCGGTGACCAGTACCGCGCCACCGACTTCACGTTCCCCGGCGAGGGGACCGTGACGATCACCTTCACGCCCAAGGACGGCGGGGAGCCGATCGAGCACGAGGTGTTCCAGGCCCCCGGCGCCGGCGTGACGATGGCGATGTACAACCTGGACGCCTCGATCCGCGACTTCGCCCGCGCGTCGATGAACTACTCGCTGCAGCGCGGCTTCCCGCTCTACCTGTCCACCAAGAACACGATCCTCAAGGCCTACGACGGCCGGTTCAAGGACCTGTTCGCCGAGGTGTTCGAGTCCGAGTTCAAGGACCAGTTCGAGGCGGCCGGCCTGACCTACGAGCACCGGCTGATCGACGACATGGTCGCCGCGTCCCTCAAGTGGGAGGGCGGCTACGTCTGGGCGTGCAAGAACTACGACGGCGACGTCCAGTCCGACACCGTGGCGCAGGGCTTCGGCTCGCTGGGCCTGATGACGTCGGTGCTCATGAGCCCCGACGGCCGCACCGTGGAGGCCGAGGCCGCGCACGGCACGGTCACCCGGCACTTCCGGCAGCACCAGCAGGGCAAGGAGACCTCGACCAACCCGATCGCGTCGATCTTCGCCTGGACCCGGGGCCTCGCCCACCGCGGCAAGCTGGACGGCACCCCCGAGGTGACGCGCTTCGCCGAGACGCTGGAGCGGGTCTGCATCGACACCGTCGAGGGCGGTCAGATGACCAAGGACCTCGCGCTGCTGATCAGCAAGGACCAGCCGTGGCTGACCACCCAGGACTTCCTGGCCGCCATCGACACCAACCTGCAGAAGGCCATGGCCTGACGAAGGCCGTGATCACCGTGGGGTGATCCCGCGTCCGTGGCCCCCTCGGTTCGTCCGAGGGGGCCACTGGCGTGTTCTCGGCCTGTGGACGGGCAGCCCGGCCGGCGTCCGGCCCGGCAGGGTCCGTCCGTGCCCGTCCCCCCGACTCGCCCGGTCCCCCTCCGCGGACGGGTGTTCCGGGGGTCGACCGTCGTCCGGCAGGGCCTGCTCACCCCGAAGCAGTTGCGGAGCTCGGCCTGGGTCCGGTTGCGCCAGGACGTCTACGCCGACGCGTCCCTCCCCGTGACCCACCGGCTCCTCGTCAGTGCCGTGGGCCTCGTCCTCCCTGAGGGCGCCGGGTTCGCGGGGCGGAGTGCGGCCGTGCTGTGGGGTGTTCCCGACCTGGCCGGGCCCGGCGACCCGGTCGAGGTGGTCCTGCCCGCCGGACGACGGTGGAACGCCGGTCCCGGGGTCCGCGTCCGGGAACTGCTGCCGGGGCAGCGCCTCGTCCCCCGGGGTCGGTGGCGCTGTCTGTCGCCGGCCGGGACCGCCGCCGACCTGGTCCGCTTCGGCGACCGCGACGAGGCCGTCGGCCTCCTGGACCGGCTGGTGCGGGAGGGGCTCACGTCGCTGGCGCACGTGCGGGCGGCGGTCGCGGCGCTGCCGCCCTGCCGCGGGAGCGCGCAGGCGCGGTGGGTGGCCTCCGCCGCCGACGGCCTGGCCGAGTCGCCGCAGGAGACCCGGGTCCGGCTGCTGCTGCGTCGCGCGGGCCTGCTCCCGCCCGTGGCGCAGTTCCGGGTGTTCGACGACGCCGGGTTCGTGGCCCGGGTGGACTTCGCCTACCCGGACCTCAGGCTCGCCATCGAGTACGACGGACTCTGGCACGCCGACCGGACGGCGTTCCTCTCCGACCGGCGGCAGCACAACCGGCTCACGGCTGCCGGCTGGGTCGTGCTCCACGTGACGGTGGAGGACCTCAACCGACCCGAGCGCCTGGTGGCGCGGCTCCGCGCGTTGATCGCCGCGCGCCTCGGGACGGCGAACACGCGCTGAGCGCCCCCTCACCGGCAGCGAGGGGGCGCTCAGCGCGTGTTCGGGTGGTGCGGCGTCAGGAACCGAAGAGCTGGGTCCACCACGGGCCGCCGGGGCCCTCGGCCACTCCCACGCCCAGCTTCCCGAGGCTGCAGTCGAGGATGTTGGCGCGGTGCCCGGAGCTCTCCATCCACGAGCTCATCACCGCCGCGGCGTCCCGCTGGCCGTAGGCGATGTTCTCCGCCCGCGAGTACGAGAGGCCGGCCTCCTCCGCGCGGTCGAACGGCGAGAGCCCCTCGGGGTTGGTGTGCGAGAAGAAGTCGCGGTCACGCATGTCGGCGCTGTGCGCCCGGGCCACGGCGGCCAGGGCCCCGTCGGCGACCAGCGGCGCGCACCCGGCGGCGGCCCGCTCCTGGTTCACCAGGGCCAGCACCTGCCCCTCGGCCGAGGGGTCGGCCGGAGCCGCGGCGGCAGCGCGGGGCGCGGCCGCCGGAGCCGGCGCCGGTGCGGGCACGCGCGCCGGCGCGCTCGACGAGGGCTTCGACGCGGGCGTCGAGGCGGGCGCGGACTCCGCGTCGTCCCCGGAGGACTCGGCCGCCTCGGCGGACGGCGTGTCCGGGGTGGCGGTCTCGGCCGGCGCCGGGACGGCGGCGTCCGCGGGCGGCGTGGCCGCGGGGGTCTCGGACGCCGGGGGGCCGTCGACCCCCATCTGCACCGGTCCGCCGCTCGCTCCGCCGGAGGCGGCGCCGGATCCGCCCGATGCCGACCGCGCCGCCGTGGGCGGGGCCGACGAGGGGTCCGTGGTGGCGGAGGAGGAGTCCAGCGCGACCGATGCCGACTCGGGGGTGCCGGTCACCACGCGGGTGATCGCCGGAGCGGCCAGCGCGATGGTGGCCACCGCGCCGGCGACGATCAGCACCGGCAGTGCCCGACGGAGGCCGGCCACGCGCCGCAGCACGGCGAGCATGCGTCCGAGTGCGGAGGGTCGGGAAGAGCGCGCATGACGCGCGGGCATGTGGTGCACCAGGTAACCCTCACGAGTTGCTAGATCACGTTCTGTTATCTCGTGGAGAGTAGCCGGACGCGGCCCGTGATCGGCAGGTCACTGTGACGCTAATCACTCGGGGTTCGACTCCACCCACCCCGGTCGGTGTCCGCGGGCCCGCGGCCGGGCAGCATGGTCCTCGTCCGACTGCCGACATCGAGGAGCACGCCGCCGGTGAGCGACGTCTGGCTCAACATCGTCATGGTCGTGGTCTTCGTCCTGGTCGGCGGCGCCTTCGCCGGCGCGGAGATCGCGCTGGTCAGCCTCCGGGAGTCGCAGGTCCGCGCGATGTCCGAGCGGGGACGCCGCGGTCGCACGGTGGCCCGGCTGCTGAGCGACCCCAACCGATTCCTCGCCGCCGTCCAGGTGGGCGTCACCCTCGCGGGCTTCTTCTCCGCTGCCTTCGGCGCGAGCACCCTGGCCGAGCCGCTGGCCGACCGGCTGGCGGGCTGGGGGATGCGGGAGGGGCTGGCCGGCCCGCTCTCGCTGGTCCTCGTGACGATCGCCATCAGCTACCTGTCCCTGGTCGTCGGCGAGCTGACCCCCAAGCGGCTGGCCCTCCAGCGCGCCGAGGGGTTCTCGCTGCTGGTCGCCGCCCCGCTCAACGGCATCGCCACCCTGTTCCGGCCGGTCATCTGGCTGCTGTCGGTCTCGACCAACGCACTGGTGCGGCTGCTGGGCGGGGACCCCCGGGCCAGCGGCGAGGCGATCAGCCAGGAGGAGCTGCGCGACCTGGTAGCCGCCCACGAGTCGCTGAGCACCGACGAGCGCCGGCTCATCGGCGAGGTGTTCCGCGCCGGCGACCGCGAGGTGCGCGAGGTCATGACCCCGCGCACGGAGGTCGACTTCCTGGAGGCCTCGATGACCACCAGCCGGGCGGCCCGCCAGGTGCACGACTCCAGCCACTCCCGGTACCCGGTGGCGGGCCGCGACGAGGACGACGTCCTCGGCTTCGTGCACGTGCGCGACCTGTTCCTGCCCAACCACCCCGCGGGGCGGGCGGCGACCGTGGGCGACCTCGTCCGCGACGTGAAGCGGCTGCCGGGGACGGCCGGCGTCCTCACCGCCCTGTCGGAGATGCGGCGGGAGAACCACCACCTGGCCATCGTCGTCGACGAGTACGGCGGCACCGACGGCATCGTCACCCTGGAGGACCTCATCGAGGAGGTCATCGGGGAGATCTACGACGAGTACGACGAGGGCGTCGCCGAGGGCGGGGCGGAGGTCCCCGGCGGCCCCCACGAGGTGGACGGGCTGCTCAACCTCGACGACTTCCGCGAGGTCACCGGGCTGCAGTTGCCCGAGGGGCCGTACGAGACCGTGGCCGGGTTCGTGCTGGCCGAGCTCGGCCGGCTGCCCGAGCCCGGGGACGCGGTGACCGTCGCGGGTCGCACGCTCACCGTGCAGGAGCTCGACGGACGGCGGATCGCCCGCCTGTCGGTCAGCGGCGCACCGGACCCCGAGCCGGCGACAGGCGAGCCCGGCTGACCGGCCCTGCTACTTCCGGGCGGTGTCCCAGGCGTCGCGGACGATCCCGGCCAGGTCGGTGTGCCGCGGCGTCCAGCCGAGGTCCGCGCGGATCCGGTCGCTGGAGGCCACCAGCTGCGCCGGGTCGCCGGCCCGCCGCTCGCCGACCTCGACCGGCACCTCGTGCCCGGTCACCTCGCGGACGGCGTCCACCACCTGCTGCACCGAGAAGCCGGTCCCGTTGCCCAGGTTGTAGATGCGGTGCTCGCCCGGGGCCGGCGCGGTCAGCGCCAGCAGGTGGGCGTCGGCGAGGTCGGCGACGTGGATGTAGTCGCGGATGCAGGTGCCGTCGGGGGTGGCGTAGTCCTCGCCGTAGATCGTCATGGACGCGCGGGTGCCGGCCGCGACCTGCAGCGCGATCGGGATGAGGTGGGTCTCCGTGGTGTGCCGCTCGCCCAGGCCGAAGGCGGCGCCGGCCACGTTGAAGTAGCGCAGGCTGACCGCGGCGAAGTCGTAGGCGGTCGCGTAGGAGGTCAGCATCGCGTCGACGGCCAGCTTGCTGGCGCCGTAGGTGTTGGTCGGCCGGGTCGGGGCGTCCTCCCGGATCGGCACCTGCTCGGGCTCCCCGTAGGTGGCCGCGGTGGAGGAGAACACGATCCGGCGGCAGTCGGCCGCGCGCATGGCCTCCAGCAGCGCCAGGGACCCCGCCACGTTGGTGTCCCAGTAGATCTCCGGCTTGACCTGCGACTCGCCGACCAGGCTCTTCGCCGCGAAGTGCAGCACCGCCTCCGGCCGGACGTCGGCCAGCACCGGGGCCGACTCGTGCAGCGTCGCCTGCACGAAGCGGGCGCCGGGCGGCACCGCGTCGGCGTGCCCGGTCGAGAGGTCGTCGAGCACGGTCACCTCGTGGCCACCCTCGAGGAGGGCGGCCGTGACTACGCTGCCGATGTAGCCGGCCCCACCGGCGACGAGTACGCGCATGCGCCCACCCTAGAAGCCCGCGCGGTGGGCCACCCCGCGGCGCGGTCGAGGAGGACGAGCCAGTGGTCAGCGCACGACCGGCGGTGCAGCAGCTGCCCGCCTACAAGCCGGGGCGCAACCCCGCCGACCTCGCCCGCGAGATCGGGGTGCCGCAGGCGGTCAAGCTGGCCAGCAACGAGGTCGCGTTCCCGCCGCTGCCGGCCGTCGTCCAGGCGCTGGCCGAGGCGGCGGGGGAGACCAACCGCTATCCGGACAACGGCGCCGTCGTCCTCACCGCCGCCCTGGCGCAGCGCTACGGGGTGGACCCGGCCCAGGTCGTGACCGGCTGCGGCGCGGTGATGCTCTGCCAGCAGCTGGCCCAGTCGTTCAACGACCCGGGGACCAGCATCGCCTTCGCCTGGCGGTCCTTCGAGATGTACCCGCTGCTGGCCCAGGTGGCCGGCGCGCGGTCGATCCGGGTGCCGCTGGTGCCCGGCCGCCCCGGCGGTCCGGCCGACACCCACGACCTCGAGGCGCTGGCGGCCGCGGTCGACGACACCACCCGGATGGTGTTCGTCTGCAACCCGAACAACCCCACCGGGACGGCGGTGCGGCGGGCGGAGCTCGAGCGCTTCCTCGACGCCGTGCCGGCCGGGACGCTCGTCGTCCTCGACGAGGCCTACCGCGAGTTCGTCACCGACCCCGACGTCCCCGACGGGCTGGAGCTGATGCGCGGGCGGCCCAACGTGGTCGTGCTGCGCACCTTCTCCAAGGCGTGGGGGCTGGCGGGGCTGCGGGTCGGCTACCTGGTCGCGGAGGACCCGGCGGTGGCCGAGGCGGTGCGCAAGACCCACGTGCCCTTCAGCGTCTCCTCGCTCGCGCAGGCCGCCGCGGTCGCCGCGCTGGCCAGCGAGGAGGAGGTCGCCCGGCGCTGCGCGGCGGTCACCGCCGAGCGGGAGCGGCTGACGGCGGCACTGCGCGAGCGCGGCCTGGACGTCGCCGACAGCCAGGCGAACTTCGTCTGGCTGCCCGTCGGGGAGGAGACCGCCGGCCTGGCCGCCGCCCTCGAGGCGCGGGCGGTCATCACCCGCCCGTTCGCCGGCGAGGGCATCCGGGTCACCGTGGGCACCCCCGAGGAGGACGACGTCTTCCTGGCCGCCCTGGACCAGGTGCGCTCCGCCACTCCGGTCGCGTGACCCGCCGACGGTGACGAGGACGTTCGGGACGTGCGGCGCGGCGGTGCCCCGGCGGCTGGTTTGATGGCCGACGTGCCTCTTCCCCGTGTGCTCTCCGGCATCCAGCCGACGGCGGGTTCCTTCCACCTCGGGAACCACCTGGGTGCGCTGCGGCAGTGGGTCCAGGTGCAGGAGACCGCGGAGGCGTTCTACTGCGTGGTCGACCTGCACGCGATCACGGTCGCGCAGGACCCGGCGGAGCTGCGGCGCAACACCCTCGTCTCGGCCGCGCAGCTGCTCGCGCTGGGCGTCGACCCCAGCCGCAGCGCGCTGTTCGTGC
Source organism: Geodermatophilus sp. CPCC 206100 (assembly GCF_048569675.1). NCBI lineage: Bacteria > Bacillati > Actinomycetota > Actinomycetes > Geodermatophilales > Geodermatophilaceae > Geodermatophilus > Geodermatophilus sp. CPCC 206100. The sequence goes on along the minus strand of NZ_JAQISV010000014.1, from coordinate 42,521 downwards.
AGAGCCACGTGCCCGAGCACCTGCAGCTGAGCTGGGTGCTCGAGTGCCTCACCGGGTTCGGCGAGGCCAGCCGGATGACCCAGTTCAAGGACAAGAGCCAGCGCGAGGGGACGGCGGGCACGTCCGTCGGGCTGTTCACCTACCCGGTGCTCATGGCCGCCGACATCCTCGTCTACCAGGCGCAGCAGGTCCCGGTCGGCGACGACCAGCGCCAGCACCTGGAGCTGACCCGCGACCTCGCGATCCGGTTCAACGGCCGCTTCGGCGACACGTTCCCGGTGCCGGAGGGCTTCATCCCCGAGGGTGCGGCGCGGGTGATGGACCTGCAGTCCCCGGACAAGAAGATGAGCAAGAGCCTCCCGCCCGCGGGGTGCGTCTTCCTGCTCGACGACCCCAAGGTGACGGCGAAGAAGATCCGCTCGGCGGTCACCGACACCGGCCGCGAGATCGTGGCCGACCCGGTCGCCAAGCCGGGCATCACCAACCTGCTGACCATCCACAGCGCGCTGTCGGGGGAGTCGATCGCCCAGCTGGAGGAGCGGTTCGCCGGGCACGGCTACGGCGACCTGAAGAAGGAGCTCGCCGAGGTCGTCGTCGACTTCGTGACGCCGGTCCGCGAGCGCACCCAGGAGCTGCTCGACGACCAGGCGGAGCTGGAGCGGGTGCTGGCCGCCGGCGCCGCCCGCGCCCGGGAGGTGGCCGCCGGAACGGTCGCGGCCGTCTACGACCGGGTGGGTTTCCTCCCGCCGGCGGGGGCGCGAGCGTGAACGACGACACCTTCGTCATGCGGAGCCCCACCGCGGTTCCCGACACCACGGTGCTCGGGGTCGTCGTGCCGATCCCCGAGCCGTGGGCGCAGCTGTTCGTGGACTGGCGCACGAAGGTGGGGGACCCGCAGGCGACCCTCGTCCCGCCGCACGTGACGCTGCTGCCGCCGACCGAGGTCGCCGGGGCCGACCGCTCGGCGATCACCGCCCACCTGGCCGAGGTCGCCCGCCAGCACCCGCCGTTCGACATGCACCTGTCGGGCACCGGCACGTTCTCGCCGGTGTCCGAGGTGGTCTTCGTCGCCGTCGCCCGGGGCATCGGCAACTGCGAGCTGATCGCCAACGACGTCCGCTGCGGACCGCTGGCCCGCTCGCTGTCCTACCCGTACCACCCGCACGTCACCGTCGCCCACGACGTCCCGCCCGACATGCTCGACCTGGCCTACTGCGGCCTGGCCGACCTGTCGGCGGAGTTCCGGGTCAGCTCCTTCACCGAGTTCGAGCAGACGCCCGGCGGCGCCTGGGCGGTCGCCCGCGAGTACCCCCTCACCGGCGCACCGCGCTGAGCGGGGAGCCGCGCCGCTCTCCGCACGCCGCGTAGGACGGCGGGGAGCGGTCCGGGGTGCCGGCCCGCAGACTGGGGCCGGTGAGCGCGACCCGGGCCGAGCGGTCCGCCCCCGCGGAGGACGATCCGGCTCCCGGCCGGCTGTCCTGGGCGACCCGCCTGTCGGCCGGCTACACGGGCCTGGTCGCCACGCTCCGCCGCCGGCTGCCGTGGTTCGACCACCTGGCCCGGGCCGGCGGCCGCTACCGGCGCACCCAGGGCGACCTCATGGCCGCCGGTGTCACCTACTTCGTCTTCCTCGGGCTGGTCCCGGTGCTGCTGCTGGTGGCCTCGGTCATCGGCCTGGTGCTCGCGGGCAACGAGCTGCTGCAGGGGGAGCTCTACGCGGCGATCCGGGAGGCGTTCCCCGGCTCCACGGGCCGGCAGATCGTCGGCGAGCTGCGCGGCGCCGTGGACGCGGCCGGCGTCGCGGGCGTCGTCGGGCTGGCCGGCTTCCTGTACGCGGGGCTCCGGGCGATGGACAAGCTGCGGATCGGGATGGAGCGGATCTGGCGGGGCCGCGCCGACGAGCCGGAGTTCCTGCGGGACAACATCCAGGACCTGCTGGCCCTGCTCGCCCTCGGCGCCGCCGGGCTGCTCAGCCTGGGCCTGACCGGGGTGGTGACCCAGGCGTCCGGGTGGCTGCTGGGCCTCCTCGGCCTCGAGGACGCCCCCGGGCTGCCGGTGCTCACGGCCGTGCTCGGGCTGACCCTGGCCCTGGCCACCGACGCCGTGGTCTTCCTGTGGCTGCTCGAGGTCGTGCCGGCCAACCCGCACCCCGTGCGGCGGTTGCTGCCCGGTGCGGTCTTCGGGGCGGTGGGCTTCGAGGTCATGAAGCTGCTCGGCAGCCTCTACCTGTCGCTGATCTCCGGCAGCGTGACGTCCTCGGCGTTCGGTGGCGCGGTCGGCATCCTCGTCTGGCTCAACGTCGTCTGCCGGTTCGCCTTCTTCACCGCGGCCTGGACCGCGACCTTGCCCCGGGTCCAGGGGGCCGCGCACGTGGTGCGGGACCGCGCGGACCCGGTGGTCCCCCCGGTGGCCTGAGCCCGCCGTCGCCGGGGCGGCGGCTGGGGACGACCCGCACCGCCCGCCGGCACCCCACCACGGTCGCGGCCACGATCCCCACCGCGGTGACCGCCAGCGCGACCGGGACCAGCGGCGAGGACCCCGCCGGCTCCGACGCGGCCGCCGCGGGGCGGGGCGCGGCCACCGGCGCCGGCACGCGCGGGCTCGCCTCGGCCAGCGGCGGGGGGACGACGTCCTCGGCGGAGTCGACCAGCCGCCCGACGCCCGCCGACCCGGCCGGGACGGCGAACCCCCAGTCCAGCAGCCGGGCGGCCTGGTCGGCGGCCCGCAGCGGCTGGTTCTCGGTGCCCATCACGCTGACCACCAGCCGGCGGCCGTCCCGCTCGGCCCCGGCGACGAAGGTGTGCCGGGCGGCGTCGGTGAAGCCCGTCTTCCCGCCGAGGAAGCCCGGATAGGCGGTGATCAGCGGGTTCTCGTTCTGGATCTGGTAGCCCTCGGAGCGGCCCTCGACCGGGGGCATCTGCGCCATCGGCGTCCGCAGGATCGCGGCGGTGCGCGGGTCGTCGACCAGGCGCCGGAGGACCAGCGCCAGGTCGTAGGGCGAGGACGACTGCCCCGCGACGTCCAGCCCGGACGGCGACCCCGCGACGGTGTCGAACGCGCCGATCGCCGCCGCGGTCTCGTTCATCGCCCGGACCGTCGGCCCGACCCCGCCGGCGGCGCGGGCCAGGGCGTTGGCCGCGTCGTTGCCGGACTGCAGCACCAGCGCCTCGAAGAGCAGGGAGACCGGGTAGCGGCCGCCGGCGACCATGCCGACCCGGCTGCCCTCCATCTGCTCGTCGTCCTCGGTGCCCTCGACGACCTGCGCGGGATCCAGCAGCGGGACGAGGGTGAGCAGGGTCAGCGTCTTGAGCGTGCTGGCCGGGTAGTAGCGGCCGTGCGGGTCGCGGGCGGCCAGCACCGCGCCGCTGGTCGCGTCGGCCACCAGCCAGCCGGCGGCGGCGATGCCGTCGGGCAGGGGTGGGGTGCCGTCGGTCACCACCGTGCCCCGGGTGTCGAGCGCCTCGCCGCCCACCGTCACGCCGCCCGGTCCGCTGCCCTGCGGAGGGCCGCCGGGGTCGGGCGCGGTCGGCGTCGGGGCCGCGGGGTCGGCGGTGGGGCGGGCGTCCTCGGCGAGGGCCGGCCCGGCGCCGGCGAGCGCCAGCAGCACGGCCGTCAGGAGCGTGATCACCAGCCGCGCGGCCGCCGTCCGTCGTCGCACGCCAGGGACGCTAGACCCGCCGCCGCCACGGGTGGCGCGGGACGGGCCGGTGGCCTGCGCCACGGCACGCGGAGGCCTTCGCAACGATCCCATCTCGGTCTCCTCCCGGGGTGGTCGCGCGGGGAGCGCCCGCGGTTAGCGTGCGCAGGTCGTGCGTTCCGGCCCCGGCTGTGCCCGGTCCCACCGGCGGCGCGCGGCGCCTGAGCCCATCGGGAGGGGCCCGGTTCCACGAGGGTCCGTCCCCCCAGAGAGGAGATCGTCTTGCGCCGAGCGCGGAGGATGAAGGCCGCGGCGATGCTGCTGGCCGGCAGCATGGCCCTGGCCGCGTGCGCCAGCGACGAGCCCGAGAGCGGCAGCGGTGGCGGGGGCGGCGGCGAGGGCGGCGACCTGCAGATCGGCCTGGCCTTCGACACCGGCGGCCGCGGCGACCGCTCGTTCAACGACTCGGCCGTGGCCGGCGTCGAGGCGGCGATCCAGGAGCACGGTGGCGAGGTCACCGAGCTGTCGCCCAACGCCGACGCCTCCAACCGAGCCGACCTGCTGACCCAGCTGGCCGACCAGGGCTTCAACCCGATCATCGCGGTCGGCTTCGCCTACAGCGACGTCATCGGCGAGGTCGCCGAGCAGTACCCGGACGTCACGTTCGCCCAGGTGGACGGCGCCGTCGCGGACGCCGGCAGCCCCGGCAACCTCACCGGCCTGCTGTTCGCCGAGGAGCAGGGCTCCTTCCTCGCCGGCGTCGCGGCCGCGCTGAAGAGCGAGACCGGCCACATCGGCTTCGTCGGCGGCGTCGAGACCCCGCTGATCCAGAAGTTCGAGGCGGGCTACGTCGCCGGTGCCCAGGCGGTCAACTCCGGCATCACCATCGACCGCCAGTACATCTCCCCGGCCGGTGACTTCTCCGGGTTCAACGACCCGGCGCGCGGCCAGATCGTCGCCCAGGGCATGTACGACGCCGGTGCCGACATCGTCTACCACGCCGCCGGCGGGTCGGGCATCGGCGTCTTCCAGGCCGCTGCCGCCTCCGGTGGCCGGGCCATCGGCGTCGACTCCGACCAGTACCAGACGGTCGACGACCCGGCGCTGCAGGCCGTGATCATGACCTCGATGCTCAAGCGCGTGGACAACGCGGTGGAGGCGTTCATCGGCGAGTTCGTCGACGGCAGCGTCGCCGGCGGCGAGGACGAGCGCTTCGACCTGGAGTCCGAGGGTGTCGGGCTGGCCACCACCGGTGGCTTCATCGACGACATCCAGGGCGAGATCGACGACTACCGGCAGCAGATCATCGGCGGCGAGATCGAGGTCCCCACGACCCCGTGACGCCGACCGGCTGAACGAGACAGCGGGCCCGGGAGCACACCTGCCCCCGGGCCCGCTGCCGTGACCGCAGGACCCTGCGGGGTTCGGCGGGGACCCCTGCCGTCCTGGCCGCGGGGCGCCCTGCGCCATCATGCGGCGGGCCGGTGGAACCAGGGCCAGGGGGGCGGTGGCGACGGTCGATCCTGCGCCATCGATGCAGCAGAGTGGACACGCCCCACATCCGCGGGCGCAGTCGAGGGAGGGCCACCATGCCCACAGACCACGGGGCCACGACAGGCGTGCCGGCGGGTGGACCACCGGACGGCGCGCCGGCGCCGCTCGCGGTCGAGCTGCACGGCATCACCAAGCGCTTCCCGGGGGTCGTCGCGAACCGGGACATCGAGCTGCGGGTCCGCCGCGGTGAGGTGCACGCGATCGTGGGGGAGAACGGCGCCGGCAAGTCGACGCTGATGAAGACCCTCTACGGCGAGCACCGCCCGGACGAGGGCACGATCTCCGTGGACGGTCGCGAGGTGCAGTTCCGCAGCCCGTCGGACGCAATCGCCGCCGGCATCGGCATGGTCCACCAGCACGTCATGCTGGCCGACTACTTCACCGTCCTGGAGAACATCGTCCTGGGCAGCGAGCCGACCCGCGGCGGTCGGCTCGACACGGCGGAGGCCCGGCGCCGCATCCAGGAGCTCTCCGACCGCTACAACCTCGGGCTGCGCCCCGACGTCCTGGTCGAGGACCTCGGCGTCGGCGACCGGCAGCGGGTCGAGATCGCGAAGGTGCTCTACCGCGACGCCCGCACGCTGATCCTCGACGAGCCCACCGCCGTCCTCGTGCCGCAGGAGGTCGACGAGCTGTTCGGCAACCTCGCCGAGCTCAAGCGGGAGGGCCTGACGGTCATCTTCATCTCGCACAAGCTGGACGAGGTCCGCAAGGTGGCCGACTCGATCACCGTCATCCGGCGCGGCACCACCGTCGGCACCGCCGACCCGCGGACCACGACCACCCGGCAGCTGGCCGAGCTGATGGTCGGCTCCGAGCTGCCCTCGCCGGAGACCCGCACCTCCACGGTGCGGCCCACACCCGTCGTGGAGCTGCGCGGGGTGACCGTCGCGGGCGCGGGCGGGCGCCCGCTGGTGGACGCCGTCGACCTCACCGTCCGCGAGGGCGAGGTCGTGGGCATCGCCGGCGTCGAGGGCAACGGGCAGGCCGAGCTCGTCGAGGCGGTCATGGGCCTGCGCGACGTCGCGGCCGGCGGCGTGTTCCTCGGCGGCGAGGACATCAGCACCTGGAGCACCCGGGCCCGCCGCGAGGCCGGCCTCGGCTTCATCCCCGAGGACCGGCACCGGCAGGGGATGCTGCTGGACGCCTCCCTCTGGGAGAACCGCATCCTCGGCCACCAGACCCGCCCGCCGGCGGTCAAGGGGCCGTTCATCGACCGCACGGGCGCGCGGGCCGACACCGAGCGGATCATGCGCGAGTACGACGTGCGGGCGCCCGGACCGGACACGCTCGCCGTGGCCCTCTCCGGCGGCAACCAGCAGAAGCTCATCGTCGGCCGCGAGATGAGCGCCCGGCCGCGGCTGCTCCTGGCCGCCCACCCGACCCGCGGGGTCGACGTCGGCGCCCAGGCCGTCATCTGGGAGCTGCTCAAGGACGCCCGCGCCGCCGGGCTGGGCATCCTGCTGATCTCGGCCGACCTCGACGAGCTGATCGGCCTGTCCGACACCCTGCACGTCATGCTGCGGGGCCGGCTGGTGGCCACGCTCGACCCCGCGACGGTCACGCCCGAGGAGCTGGGCGGCCACATGACCGGCGGCCGGACGACGGCGGGTGCGGCGTGAGCGCGCTGCGCCGCCTGGGCCCGACCTTCCTGGCACCGGTCCTCGCCGTCGTGGTCGCCCTCGTCATCTCGAGCCTGGTCATGGCGGCCCTGCAGGTGAACCCGCTGCGGGTGTTCGAGGTGATGATCGACTTCGGCGACACCCCGAGCCAGCAGGTCACCGCCATCGTGGTGGTCCTCAACCGCGCCGTCCCGCTGTTCCTGGCCGGCCTCGCGGTCGCGATCGCCTTCCGGATGGGCCTGTTCAACATCGGCGTGGAGGGCCAGTACCGGCTCGCCACGATCATGGCCGCGGCCGTCGGCGCCGCCGTGACGCTGCCCGGCCCGCTGCACGTGCTGCTGATCGTCGTCGTGGCGATGGCGGTCGCGGCGTTCTGGGCCGGGATCGTCGCCGTGCTCAAGGTTACCCGCGGGGTCAGCGAGGTCATCAGCTCGATCATGCTCAACGTCATCGCGCTGGGCATCGCGTCGTTCCTGCTGACCGGGCCCTTCCGGGGCAGCCCCGAGGGCGCGTCGATCATCAGCACGGCGGAGATCCCGGAGTCCGGCTGGATGCCCGGCCTCAACGGGCTGTTCGGCCTGATCGGCCTGGCCAACCCGCCGCGGCAGCTCTACGGCTTCCTGGTGGTCGCGATCGTCGTGGGCATCGCCATCGCCGTGCTGCTCAACCGCACCCGGTTCGGCTTCGACCTGCGGGCCACCGGCCTGTCGCCCTCGGCGGCGCGGGCCAGCGGCGTCGACGCCCGCGGGATGGTCGTCAAGACGATGCTGCTGTCGGGCGCGGTGGCCGGGCTCATCGGCCTGCCCGACCTGCTCGGGACGACGCACAGCTACACGACCGACTTCACCGCCGGCCTGGGCTTCCTCGGCATCGCGGTGGCGCTGCTCGGGCGCAACAGCCCGGTCGGGATCGCCCTGGCCGCGCTGCTGTTCGCCTTCCTCGACCGGGCGCTGGTGCCGCTGCAGATCGCCGACTTCCCGTCGTCGGTGGTCACGATCATCCAGGGCACGATCGTGCTCGCCGTCGTGGTGTCCAACCAGGTGGCCCGGCGGATCGCGCTGCGCACCGCCGAGCGCGGGGCCACGGCCGCACCACCGACCGGGGACGGCGGCACCAGTTCCGGCCAGAGCGCCGACGGCGCGGGGGCGGGCACCGGTGCCGGTGTCAGCCGGACCACCGGCGCCGGGCAGCAGACCGACGAGCGGCAGGGGACCGGGCGATGAGCAGCGTCGCGTACTCGCAGGACACGAGGACCGGCCGCGGCCCGCTCGGCGAACTGTTCCTCGGCGGTGGCAGGGCCCGGCGGATCACCTGGCTGATGGTCGCGGCGGTCGTGCTCCTCTCCGCCGTCCGCGTCATCAGCGGCGAGCAGGCGCTCACGTCGTCGTCCACCATCGCCGCGGCCCTGCTGCTGGCCGTGCCCATCGGTCTGGCCGCGCTGGGCGGGCTGTTCTCCGAGCGGGCCGGCGTGGTCAACATCGGCCTCGACGGGATGATGACCCTCGGCACCTGGGGCGCCGGGTTCGCCGGCTACCAGTGGGGCTGGGCGGCCGCCCTGGTCGGCGGCATGCTCTTCGGCGCGCTCGGCGGCCTGCTGCACGCGCTCACCACGGTGACCTTCGGCGTCGACCACGTCGTCTCCGGAGTGGCGATCAACATCCTCGCCGCGGGCGTCGTCCGGTTCCTCAGCGAGCTCTACTACACCGACAACCCGGCCGGCGGGGGTGTCACCCAGTCCCCGTCGCTGTCGAGCAACCCGCCGGAGATCTCGCTGCCGGTGCTGTCCTCCGGGCCCGACCTGCTCGGCGACCTCGAGGGCACCCACTGGTTCCTGGTCAGCGACGTCGCCGGCATCCTGCGCGGCCTGACCAGCGGGGTGGGCCTGCTGACCCTGCTCGCGGTGCTGCTCGTGCCGGCGTCCTACCTGCTGCTGTGGCGCACCGCGTTCGGCCTGCGGCTGCGCGCCTGCGGGGAGAACCCGGCCGCCGCGGACTCCCTCGGTGTGCCGGTCTACCGGCTGAAGTACATCGCGGTGGTGATCTCCGGCGCGCTGGCCGGCATGGGCGGCGTGTTCCTGGTCTTCATCGCCGGCATCTACCGCGAGGGACAGACCAACGGGCGCGGGTTCATCGGGCTGGCCGCGCTCATCTTCGGCAACTGGCGGCCCGGTGGCCTGGCCGCGGGCGCGGGCCTGTTCGGCTTCGCCGACGCGCTGCAACTGCGCAGCCGCTCCGCGGTCGTGGCACTGTTCCTGCTGGTCGCGGTGCTGCTCGCCGGAGTGGCCGTCTGGCAGGCGGTGCACCGCAAGCTGGTGCAGGCCGTGCTCGCCGCCGTCGTCGCCGGCGGGGCCCTGGTCGGGTTCCTGACCATCGACCAGCTCGCGCCGGGCCTGGTGTCCTTCACCCCCCACCTGACCACGCTGCTCGTGCTGTCGCTGGCGTCCCAACGCCTGCGGATGCCGAAGGCCGACGGGCTCGTGTACCGACGAGGAGAGCACTAGTGACCGATGTCGACTGGGCGGCGCTGCGCGCCGCGGCCCGGGAGGCGATGACGCACGCCTACGCCCCCTACTCGCGCTTCCCGGTGGGGGTGGCCGGGCTGGTGGACGACGGCCGCGTGGTCACCGGCTGCAACGTGGAGAACGCCTCCTACGGGCTGGGCCTGTGCGCCGAGTGCGGCCTGGTCAGCGAGCTGGTCCGCACCGGCGGCGGCCGGCTGGTCGCCGTCGCCTGCGTGGGCGGGGACGGGCAGCCGCTGATGCCGTGCGGCCGCTGCCGGCAGCTGCTCTGGGAGCACGGGGGCGCGGACATGCTCCTCGAGACCGTCTCGCTGGGCATCGTGCCGATGCGCGAGGTGCTGCCCGACGCCTTCGGACCCGAGGACCTGACGGCTGCCGCCACGCGGTCTGCCGGGGATTCGGCGGCTGCCGCCACGCGGTCTGCCGGGGGGCGCGCCGCGGCGGACCGGGGGCAGGGCTGATGGCGGCGTTCGACGCCATCGACGTCATCCGCGCCAAGCGGGACGGCGTCGGGCTCGGGGCCGAGCAGATCCGCTGGGTGATCGACGCCTACACCGCCGGCGCCGTGCCCGACGAGCAGATGAGCGCGCTGCTCATGGCGGTGTTCTTCCGCGGGATGTCCCCCGACGAGCTGGCCGCGTGGACGCAGGCGATGATCGACTCCGGCGAGCGCAAGGACCTCTCCTCGCTGGGCCGGCCGACCGCCGACAAGCACTCCACCGGCGGGGTCGGCGACAAGACCACCCTGCCGCTCGCGCCGCTGGTCGCCGCCTGCGGGGTGGCCGTGCCGCAGCTGTCCGGGCGGGGCCTGGGGCACACCGGGGGCACGCTGGACAAGCTGGAGGCGATCCCGGGCTGGCGGGCCGACGTCCACGAGGAGGCGTACCTGGCCCAGCTGCGCGACGTGGGCGCGGTCATCTGCGCGGCCGGCCACGACCTCGCCCCGGCGGACAAGAAGCTGTACGCGCTGCGCGACGTGACCGGGACGGTGGAGTCCATCCCGCTGATCGCCAGCTCGATCATGAGCAAGAAGATCGCCGAGGGCGCCGACGCGCTGGTGCTCGACGTGAAGACCGGGTCGGGTGCCTTCATGAAGGATCCCGACGCCTCCCGCGAGCTGGCCCGCACGATGGTCGGGCTCGGCGAGGCCGCCGGCGTGCGCACCGTCGCCCTGGTCACCGCGATGGACCGGCCGCTGGGCCGGGCCGCGGGCAACGCCGTCGAGGTGGCCGAGTCGGTCGAGGTGCTGGCCGGCGGTGGCCCGGCCGACGTCGTCGAGCTGACCCTGGCGCTGGCCCGGGAGATGCTGGCCGGGGCCGGGCGGGACGACGTCGACCCGGCGGACGCGCTGGCCGACGGCCGGGCGATGGACGTCTGGCGGCGGATGATCGCCGCGCAGGGCGGGGACCCCGACGCGCCACTGCCCCGGCCGGCCGAGCGGCACGTGGTGACCGCACCGGCCACCGGCACGCTGACCCGGCTGGACGCCTACGCCCTCGGCGTGGCGGCCTGGCGGCTGGGTGCCGGCCGGGCCCGCAAGGAGGACCCGGTCTCGGCCGCCGCGGGGGTCACCTGGACCGCCGGGGTGGGGGAGCGGGTCAGCGAGGGTCAGCCGCTGCTCGAGCTGCACACCGACGACCCCGCACGCATCGAGCGCGCGCTGGCGGCGCTGGACGGCGCGATCGGCGTCGACACCGGCGACGCACCCCTGCCGCTGGTGCTGGACCGGATCACGGCCTCCTGACCCCGCGAGGGGGAGGGCGCGGGTTCCCAGGGTCACGGGGGAGACTGTCTCCTCGTGCAGAAGGACACCCTCCTCCCCGGCCCACGCACGGCGACACGAGGGAGCGAGCCGCTGGACCCGGACGCGGCGATCTCCGTCCGGGGGCTGGTGAAGCGCTACGGGACGGCGGCCGCGGTCGACGGGCTCGACCTCGACATCCGCCGCGGCGAGATCTTCGCCCTGCTCGGCCCCAACGGCGCGGGGAAGACGACGACCGTCGAGATCTGCGAGGGCTTCCGCGGCCGGGACGGCGGTGAGGTCCGCGTCCTCGGCGCCGACCCCGCCCAGGCGTCCCGCCGGTGGAAGGCGCAGCTGGGGATCGTCCTGCAGTCCGGCGCCGGGGACAGCCAGCTCACCTGCCGCGAGCTGGTGCGCGCCCAGGCGTCCTACTACCCGGACCCGCGCGACCCCGACGAGGTGCTCGAGCTCGTCGGGCTCACCGAGAAGGCCGGTGCCCGCGGCCGGTCGCTGTCGGGCGGGCAGCGGCGCCGGCTGGACGTCGCGCTCGGGATCGTCGGGCGGCCGACCCTGTTGTTCCTCGACGAGCCGACCACCGGCTTCGACCCCGAAGCGCGGCGGCAGTTCTGGTCGCTGATCCGCTCGCTGCGCGACCTCGGTACCACGATGCTGCTGACCACCCACTACCTCGACGAGGCCGAGGCCCTGGCCGACCGGGTCGGCGTCATCGCCCGCGGCCGGCTGGTCGAGGTCGCCGTCCCCTCAGCGCTGGGTGGCCGGGGCGCCGCACCGGCGATGGTCACCTGGACCGAGGACGGCGCCCGGCGCAGCGAGGCCACGCCCACGCCGACCGCCTTCGTCCAGCAGCTGTCCACCCGGTTCCCCGGCGAGGTCCCCGACCTCGCGGTCACCCGGCCCACCCTCGAGGACGTGTACCTGCAGATGATCGGAGAGCGCTCGTGACCGCCGTCCAGGACCGGGACGCCGTCGTCCTGCCGCCGGTCGCCGCTGTCTACCGCTCCCGGTCGGTGGTCGAGCTCAAGGAGTTCTTCCGGCAGCGCGAGTCGGTCGTCTTCACGCTCGCCTTCCCGGTGATCCTGCTCGTGGTCTTCGGCGCCGTCCTCGACTACGACATCGGCGCCGGGGTCAGCTTCACCCAGTACTTCATGGCCGGGATCGTGGCCGCGGGCATCCTCGGCGCCAGCCTGCAGAACATGGCGATCAGCATCGCCACCGAGCGCTCCGACGGGACGCTCAAGCACCTGTCGGGCACCCCGATGCCCAAGAGCGCCTACTTCGTCGGCAAGGTCGTCCAGGTCCTCGCCGTCACGGTGCTGATCGTGCTGATCCTGCTGGCGGTCGGGCGGCTGGCCTACGGCGTCCCGCTGCCGTCGGGCAGCGACTGGTTCACCTTCCTGTGGGTGGCCGCGCTGGGCTCCTCGGCGTGCACGCTGCTCGGCATCGCGCTCTCCAGCCTGGCCAAGAACGGCCGGTCGGCCTCGGCGATGATCACGCCGATCGCGCTGGTGCTGCAGTTCATCTCCGGCGTCTTCTTCCAGTTCAGCCAGGTGCCGACGTGGATGCAGACGATCGCGGCGCTCTTCCCGCTCAAGTGGATGGCGCAGGGGCTGCGCTCGGTGTTCCTGCCCGACGTCCTGGCCGCGCAGGAGCCGGCCGGTTCGTGGGAGCTCGGGCGCGTGGCGCTGGTGCTCGGGCTGTGGTGCGCCGCCGGGCTGGTGCTGTGCGTGCTCACCTTCCGCTGGCAGGACCGCGGCACCGACTGACCGCCGGTTGTCACGGAAACCGACGGACGGCAACGGGACTCTCGGCGCCGAACGTCCGGTCGGGGACCCAGGGTGAGCGCTGGGTAGCGTTGCGCCGTGCCCGCACCGCTCGACGCCGACGCCCTCCGCCGTGCTCCGAAGGTCCTGCTGCACGACCACCTGGACGGCGGGCTGCGGCCGAAGACGGTGCTCGAGCTGGCCGACGAGTGCGGCTACCGCGGGCTGCCGGCCACCGACCCCGGCGAGCTGGAGCGCTGGTTCCGGGGTGCCGCCGACTCGGGGTCGCTGGTGCGGTACCTGGAGACGTTCGCGCACACCGTCGCGGTGCTGCAGCGGCCCGAGGCGATCGCCCGGGTGGCCCGCGAGTGCGCCCTCGACCTGGCCGCAGACGGCGTCGTCTACGCCGAGGTCCGCATGGCGCCGGAGCTGGCCACCGCCGCGGGGACGCCGATCGAGGCGGTCGTGGAGGCGATGCTCGACGGCTACGCGCAGGGCGCACGGGAGGCCGCCGCGGCCGGCACCCCGATCACGGTCGGCACGCTGCTGTGCGCCATGCGGCAGGCGAACCGGTGGGACGAGGTGGCGGGCCTGGTGGTCCGCTACCGGGACGCCGGGGTCGTCGGCTTCGACCTGGCCGGCCCGGAGATCGGCTTCCCGCCCGACCGGCACCCGTCCGCGATCGCGCTCCTGGACCGGGCCGGCGCGCACCGCACCATCCACGCCGGCGAGGCGGCCGGGATCGACAGCATCGTCGCCGCCCTCGACGGTGCCCGCGCCGAGCGGCTGGGGCACGGGGTGCGGATCGCCGACGAGGTCGCCGCCGACGGGTCGCTCGGGCCGGTGGCGCGGCGGGCCCTCGACGAGCAGGTGCCCCTCGAGGTGGCGCCGTCGTCCAACGTGCAGACCGGGGCCTACCCCTCGCTCGCCGAGCACCCGGTGGGCCGGCTGCACCAGCTGGGCTTCGCGGTCACGCTCAACACCGACAACCGGCTCATGAGCGGGGTGTCGGTGACCAGTGAGCTCGCCGACGTCGCCGCCGCCTGCGGCTGGGGCTGGGCGGACGTGCAGACGGTGACCGAGCGCGCGCTCGCCGCGGCGTTCACCGACGACACGGAGCGCGCCCGCCTGCTCGACCAGGTCGTTCGCCCCCGGTACGCCGCGCTGCAGTCCTGACGGAGGGTGACCGCGGCCACCCCGCTCTCGGGAACAGCCGGACGATCTCCGCTGCTAACCTCTACGTACCGGCACTCAGGCCGGTCATCCTCCCGGACGGTTCGTCCGGGCATGAGCGCATCCGTGCAGATCCCGCGTTCCACCTCTGGGCGCAGCTGATCGCCAGTGAGGACGCCGGTACCTGCGGCGCACTCCTCTCCCACGGGACGCGCTCCGAGCTGTATCGGAGCCCCACCCCGCATGACTGTGGTCCACCCCGTCTCGTTCGAGTCGGACGACATCCAGAACACCACCGAGCAGACCGTCGCGGCCGTCGCGACGGAGCACACCGTCGAGGTCGCGGCCGAGCCGACCGGCCCGACGTTCGGCGAGCTGGGCCTGCCCCAGCAGCTCGTGACCGCCCTCGAGCGGCGCGGCATCCGCCACCCCTTCGCGATCCAGACGTCGGCCCTGCCCGACGCCCTGGCCGGTCGCGACGTCCTCGGCAAGGCCGCCACGGGCTCGGGCAAGACGCTGGCCTTCGGCCTGCCCCTGCTCGCCCGCATCGGCGCCGAGGTCAAGAACGGCCGGCGTGCGCCGCGCGGCCTGGTCCTCGTGCCGACCCGTGAGCTCGCCCAGCAGGTGCACGACAACCTGGCGCCCCTCGGCCAGGCCATCGGTGTCCAGCTCGCCACCGTCTACGGCGGCGCGCCCATGTACCGCCAGATCCAGCAGCTGCGCCGCGGCGTCGACGTCGTCATCGCCACCCCCGGCCGGCTGCAGGACCTGATCAGCCAGGGCGAGGCCACCCTCGCCGAGGTCGTCGTCACCGTGTTGGACGAGGCCGACTTCATGGCCGACCTGGGCTTCCTCCCGGTCGTCAAGGAGCTGCTCGACCAGACCGTCCCGGACGCCCAGCGGCTGCTGTTCTCGGCCACGCTGGACGGCGAGGTCGACGCCCTGGTCCGCCGCTACCTGAAGGACCCGGCCCGGCACGAGGTCAAGCGCGCCGGGGACGACGCGCCGCCGGCCGAGCACCTGGCGTTCAGCCTGGCGTTCCGCGACAAGCTGCAGGTGGCCACCGAGCTGGCCGGCCGCCCGGGTCGCACGATCGTCTTCGCGCGCACGCAGCTCGGCGTCGACCGGCTGACGGAGAACCTGCAGGCCGCGGGCATCAAGGCCGAGGCCATCCACGGCGGGCTGCCGCAGTCGGCCCGCAAGCGGGCGCTCGAGGCGTTCACCGACGCCCGGTCCCCGGTGCTGGTGGCGACCGACGTCGCCGCCCGTGGCATCCACGTCGACGACGTCTCGCTGGTCCTGCACTACGACCCGCCGACGGACGCCAAGACCTACCTGCACCGGTCGGGCCGCACCGCCCGCGCGGGTGCCGCCGGTGTCGTGGTCTCGCTGCTGCTGCCCGACCAGGTCGGCCAGGCCAAGCGCCGGTTCCGCACGGCGAAGGTGGACCCGATGGTCGACCGGATCCGTCCGGGCGACGCCCCGATCGCCGACCTCGTCGCCAAGGGCGTGCACGTCGAGCCGATCGAGCGCGCCGTGCGCGACTCCCGCCGTCCCGCGGGCTCCGGCTCCGGCTCTCGGCGCCCGCGCCGCGAGGGCGACCGGCCGCGTCGTCCCTACGGCGACCGTCCGGCGGGTGACCGCACCCGCGGCGAGCGCCCGTACGGCGAGCGCTCGGGTGGCGAGCGGCGCGGAGGCGGCGACCGTCGTCCCAGCGCCCACCGCGGGCAGGGGCAGCGCCCCGGCCGCTCGGGGCAGTTCTCCGACTGAAGAAGGGCCCTCCTGCCCCCGCCACTCGCAGGCTCGTGGCGGGACCCTGCAGGAGGGCCAGCACGGCAGGGGGCGGTCCCGGTTCCCGGGGCCGGCCGCTGCCGTCTGTGCTGTCCGCCGCGAGGTGTTGGAGGCTCTGCCTACGATCCGGGTTCCCGGACGTGGGCATTGCTTCCTCCACCTCGCTAGTCGCGGAAGACCAGAGCGCCGCTGACCTGGGTCACGACCTCGTCCCAGGCCGCCCGCACCGCGGCGGCGTCCTCCGCGCGCAGCGGGGCGTCGGGCTCCACCTCGGCGCGGGCGACCGCCCGGCCCAGCGGCTCGGTCGGGCGCAGCAGCTGCTCGACGCGGTCGAGCCCGGCGTACTCGGCGATGTCCCGGACGCCCTCGACCGGCTGGGCGATGGCGCGGTGGGGGACCAGCCCGGCGGCGCCGTCGGCGACCTCGGCCATCACGTCGGTCAGCTCGGTGAGGTCGTAGCGGTCCTGCTCGGCCGGCAGCGGCGGGGTGTCGGTGTCGGCGACCTCGGGCCAGGACGCGATCTCGGTGAGGTCGTGCTCCTCGTCCCCGGCGCAGAAGCGGGTGAGCTGCTCGGGGGAGGGGAAGACGAAGACCTCGCCGTTCCGGCCGAGGAAGCGCGCCTCGTCCTCCACGTAGCAGCGCAGGGTCACCCCGGCACCCTCCGGGACGACGACCTCGACGGGCAGGATCCCGACCGCCTCCCAGAACTTCGCGGCCTCGGCGACCTGCGACGGGTTCGCGCGGATCCGGCCCGGACGGGCGATGGCGCTGACCGGCGTCGCGCCGGCCGCGGTCGCGCCGGTGGGTGCGACGTCGACGTCCTCGTCGGCCAGGTCGTCCTCGGCCTCGGCCGCCTCCTCCGCCGACGGGTAGTCGGCGAGGGCGACGGTGCCGCCGCCGGTCCAGTCCAGGTGGGCGCCGAGCTCCTCGAGCACGTCCTCCCACAGGTCGTCCAGGGCGGCGCCGACGCCGAGCCAGGCGTCCTCACCGGCCCGACCGACGAAGGCGTCGACGCCGAGGCCCAGCGATCCGATCTCCGGCCGGGCCACCAGCTCGGCCAGCGACCCGAACTCCCCGCCGCGCTCCACCTCGGCGTCCGGACGGCGGTCGAGCTCGACGTCGGCGTCCACGTCCCGGTCGTCGTCGGTGTCGGTCAGCTCCTCGTCGTCGGTCAGGTCGTCCTCGTCGCCGGTGTCCAGGCACTCGGCCAGCCGGCTGACGATGTCGACGGTCGCGGCCAGCTCCTCGACCGCCCAGCGGTCGGGGTTCTCGGCGGCGATGTCGTAGACGCCGTCGAGGTCGTAGCGGTGGTCGTCGTCCGGCGTGAGGTCGGCGGCGCCCAGGCCGACCACGACCGGCCAGACCGGGTGGTCGGCGAGGTCGTGGTCGGTGCGGGTGCGGCAGAACGCGGCCAGCGCCGCCGGGGTCGGGAAGAGGTGGACGCTGGCCCGGTCGTCCTCGGAGGTGCCGAGGAAGGCCTGCCACTCCTCGCCGTCCTCCTCCCACGGCGGAGCCCACAGCGTGTAGCCGGTGCGGTCGTCGACGGTGAGGGCGATGGGGACGATGCTGGGCCTGGCCACGGGGTCATCCTGCCCGGTCCCCCGGGGACCGCACCTCCGGGTTGCTCAGAGCCCCATCGGGTGCCAGACCGTCTTCGTCTCGAGGAACGGCGTGAGCCGCGACAGCCCCGGGTCGGCGGACCAGTCCGGCTCCTCGGCGGGCGGGCGGACGACCCGCTTGATGCTGCTGGCCGCCAGCCGCTCGAGCTCCATGGCGCGGCCGGGGGGCGCCCCGGTGAGGTCGACGGCGTCGACGTCGTCGTGCTCGGCCAGCCAGGGCCCGAGCTCGCCGGCGTCGCCGGTGAGCAGGTTGACCACCCCGGCCGGGACGTCGCTGGTGGCCAGCACCTCGGCCAGCGTGACCGCCGGCAGCGGCCGCTCCCTCGACGTCACGACGACGGCGGTGTTGCCGCCGGTGAGGACCGGCGCCAGCA
Source organism: Geodermatophilus sp. CPCC 206100 (assembly GCF_048569675.1). Taxonomy (NCBI): domain Bacteria; kingdom Bacillati; phylum Actinomycetota; class Actinomycetes; order Geodermatophilales; family Geodermatophilaceae; genus Geodermatophilus; species Geodermatophilus sp. CPCC 206100. The sequence goes on along the minus strand of NZ_JAQISV010000014.1, from coordinate 24,711 downwards.
CGCTGACCAGGCCCAGCAGCGACGAGCGCTGCGGGGCGAGGACGGCGACCACGCCGGTCGGCTCGGGCAGCGAGAAGTCGAAGTAGGGACCGGCCACCGGGTTGGCCCCGCCGAGGACGGCGCCGAGCTTGTCGGTCCACCCGGCGTACCAGACCCAGCGGTCGATGGCGGCGTCCACGGCGGCGCGGGCCTTCGACGTCGACAGCCCCTCCTGCGCGGCGACCTCCTCGCAGAACTGGACGTGCCGGCCCTCCATCACCTCGGCCACCCGGTAGAGGACCTGGCCGCGGTTGTAGGCCGTCGCGCGCGACCACTTCGCGAAGGCGGCGCGGGCGGCGACCACGGCGTCCCGGGCGTCCTTGCGGGACGCGTGCGCGGCGTTGGCCACGAAGTTGCCTCGGGCGTCGGTGACCTCGTAGGTGCGGCCGGACTCCGAGCGCGGGAACGCGCCGTTGACGTAGAGCTTGTAGGTCTTGCGGACGGCGAGTCGCTCGTTGCCGATCACTGGCCCACCACACTCCCCTTCAGGTACGCGGTCAGCCCGTGCCGGCCGCCCTCGCGGCCGTAGCCGGACTGCTTGTAGCCGCCGAAGGGCGACGTCGGGTCGAACTTGTTGAAGGTGTTGGCCCACACCACCCCGGCGCGCAGCCGGTCGGCGATCGCGAGGATCCGCGAGCCCTTCTCCGTCCAGATGCCGGCCGACAGCCCGTAGGTGGTGTTGTTGGCCTTGGCGACGGCCTCGTCGGGGGTGCGGAAGGTGAGCACGCTCAGCACGGGCCCGAAGATCTCGTCGCGGGCGATCCGGTGGGCGGGGGAGACGTCGGTGAACACCGTCGGCGGGAACCAGAAGCCGCGGTCGGGCAGCTCGCAGGCCGGCTGCCAGCGGGAGGCCCCCTCGGCCTCGCCGATGTCGGACAGCTCGCGGATGCGCGCCAGCTGCTCGGCGGAGTTGATCGCGCCGATGTCGGTGTTCTTGTCCAGCGGGTCGCCGACGCGCAGCGTGCCGATCCGCCGCTGCAGGCTGGCGATGACCTCGTCGTGGACGGACTCCTGCACCAGCAGCCGGCTGCCCGCGCAGCACACGTGCCCCTGGTTGAAGAAGATGCCCTGCACGATGCCCTCGACGGCCTGGTCGATCGGGGCGTCGTCGAAGACGATGTTGGCCGCCTTGCCGCCGAGCTCCAGGGTGAGCCGCTTGCGGGTGCCCGCGACCGCGCGGGCGATGGAGCGGCCGACCTCGGTGGACCCGGTGAAGGCGACCTTGTCGACGTCCTCGTGCTCGACGACGGCCCGGCCGGTCTCCCCGGCACCGGTCACGACGTTGACCACGCCCGGCGGCAGGTCGGCCTGCCGGCAGACCTCGGCGAACAGCAGCGCGGTCAGCGGCGTGGTCTCGGCCGGCTTGAGGACGACGGTGTTGCCGGTGGCCAGGGCCGGGGCGATCTTCCACGCCAGCATGAGCAGCGGGAAGTTCCACGGGATGACCTGCCCGGCGACGCCGAGGGGTCGCGGGCCGGGGCCGAGGCCGGCCCAGTCGAGCTTGTCGGCCCAGCCCGCGTGGTAGAAGAAGTGCGCCGCGGCTAGGGGGACGTCGACGTCGCGGGACTCCCGGATCGGCTTGCCGTTGTCCAGCGACTCCAGGACGGCGAACTCCCGTGCCCGCTCCTGCAGCAGCCGCGCGATGCGGAACAGGTACTTGCCGCGGTCGGCCGGGCGCATCGGCCCCCACACGCGGGTGAACGCCCGCCGGGCGGCGCGGACGGCCCGGTCGACGTCGGCCGCGGTGCCGGCGGCGACCTCGGACAGCACCTCCTCGGTGGCCGGGTTGACCGTCTTGAACGACTCGCCGCTGCCGTCGACGAACTCGCCGTCGACGAACAGCCCGTAGGACGGCGCGATGTCGACGATGGACCGCGACTCGGGCGCGGGGGCGTACTCGAAGGCGTTGCTCATCTCAGTCCACCGTCACGTGGTCGGGGCCGGAGTAGTGGCCGGTGCGCAGCTTCTGCCGCTGCAGGAGCAGGTCGTTGAGCAGGCTGGAGGCGCCGAAGCGGAACCAGTCGGGGGAGAGCCAGTCGGGCCCGGCGACCTCGTTGACGAGGACCAGGTGCTTGACGGCGTCCTTCGTCGTCCGGATCCCGCCGGCCGGCTTGACCCCGACCTGGCGGCCGGTCGCGGCACGGAAGTCGCGGACCGCCTCCATCATCACCAGGCAGACGGGCAGGGTCGCGGCGGGGGAGATCTTGCCGGTGGAGGTCTTGATGAAGTCGCCGCCCGCGAGCATCGCCAGCCACGAGGCCCGGCGGACGTTGTCGAGGGTGACCAGCTCGCCGGTCTCGAGGATGACCTTCAGGTGCGCGTCCCCGCAGGCCTCCTTGACCGCGACGATCTCGTCGAAGACGTCGAGGTGGCGGCCGGCGAGGAAGGCGCCGCGGTCGATGACCATGTCGATCTCGTCGGCGCCGTTGGCGACGGCGTCCCGGACGTCGGCGAGCTTGACCGACCGGCTGGCCCGGCCGCTGGGGAAGGCGGTGGCGACGGCGGCGGTGTGGATGCCGGTGCCGGCGAGCGCCTCGCTGGCCACGCCGGCGAGGTCGCCGTAGACGCACAGGGCGGCCACCTGCGGGCAGGTCGGGTCGGTGGGGTCGGGCTGCCTCGCCCGGGCCGCCAGCGAGCGCACCTTGCCCGGGGTGTCGGAGCCCTCGAGGGTGGTCAGGTCGACCATCGAGATCGCGGCGTCGATCGCCCAGGCCTTGGCGGTGGTCTTGATCGACCGGGTGCCGAGCACGCCGACGCGGGCCTCCGCGCCGACCTGGTCGACCCCCGGCAGGCCGTGCAGGAAGGCCCGGAACGCGGCGTCCGAGCGGGTCACGTCGACGAACGGTGCCAGGGGCTCGCGCCGCGGCGGGGTTTCCGCCGTCAGGGCGTCGGGGTCGAGCACGTGGGTCATGCGGCCATTCTCCCCTGAGCCGCCGACAGGGCGGCCGCTACGGTGTCGCGCGTGCAGCTGACCGTCGTCGACCACCCGCTGGCCCGTGCCCGTCTCACCCGCATGCGGGACGAGCGGACCGACAACGCGGCCTTCCGCGCGGCCTTGCGCGAGCTGACCCAGATGCTGGTCTACGAGGCGACCCGCGACCTGGCGGTGGCCGAGGACCCGATCACCACGCCGGTCACCACGACCACCGGCTACCGGCTGGCGGCGCCCCCGCTGATCGTGCCGGTGCTGCGGGCGGGTCTCGGGATGGCCGACACCGCGCACGGGATGCTGCCGGAGTCCCAGATGGGCTTCGTCGGCCTGGCCCGCAACGAGGAGACCTTCCAGCCGGAGGCCTACATGGCCTCGCTGCCGGAGTCGCTGGTCGACCGGCAGGTCTTCGTCCTCGACCCGATGCTGGCCACCGGTGGCTCGCTGGTGCACTGCTGCGGGCTGCTCACCCAGCGCGGAGCCACCGCGATCACCGTGCTGTGCGCGCTCGCCGCGCCGGAGGGCCTGCGCCGGCTGGAGGAGAGCGGACTGCCGCTGCGGGTGTTCACCGCCTCGGTCGACGAGGGGCTCAACGACAAGGCCTACATCGTCCCGGGGCTGGGTGACGCCGGCGACCGCCAGTTCGGGGCGGTGTGACCGTGCGCTTCGGGGTGCTCGGCACCGGCCACTGGGCCCGCGTCGTCCACGCGACCGCGCTGGCCGGGCACCCCTCGGCGTCCCTCGCGGGGGTGTGGGGGCGCGACCTCGAGAAGGCCAAGTCGCTCGGGGCGGAGTTCGACGTCCCTGGGTACGCCGACCTCGGCGCGCTGCTGGAGCAGGTGGACGCCGTGTCGATCGCCGTTCCGCCGGACGTGCAGGTGCCGCTGGTCGAGCAGGCCGCCGCCGCCGGGAAGCACGTGCTGCTGGAGAAGCCGATCGGGCTGTCGCTGGCCGACGCCGACCGGGTGGTCACCGCGGTGCGGACGGCGGGCGTCGCCTCGGTCGTCTTCTTCACGTTCCGCTTCCAGACCGGCACGTCGTCGTGGCTGGCCCAGGCCGGGCGGACGCTGCTCGCCGGCGGCTCCGGGACCTGGCTGAGCGCGCTGGCCGGCAGCCCGTTCGACTCGGCCTGGCGGCGCAAGCACGGAGCGCTGTGGGACATCGGCCCGCACGCGCTGTCGCTGCTGCTGCCGACGCTCGGGCCGGTCACGACGGTGCAGGCCGGGGGCGGGTCCGGGGACACCGTCCACCTGGTGCTGCACCACGAGGCGGGGGTCACCTCGACCGTGACGCTGTCGCACTCGGTGGCGCCGATGTCGACCGGGATCGAGTTCTACGTGCACGGGGACGCCGGCCGGGTCGTGCTGCTGCCCGACACCGAGCACCCCGTCGAGGCGCTGACGGTGGCGGTGGAGGAGCTGGCCGCCGCGGCGGTCGCCGGGGGGACGCACCCGTGCGACGTCGGGTTCGGCCGCGAGGTGGTGGCCGTGCTGGCGACGGCGCAGCGGGCGCTCGCGTCGGGCTGCCGGGAGCCGGTCGGGTCCTGAGGTCCTGGGCGCGGCTTGCGGGTGGTGCTCTTGCGGTCTCGTGCACGCTCCTGCAGCGGGGCACGACCGCAGGAGTGAGCAGGACACCGCAGGAGTCGTGACGGCGGTGCTCCCCGGGCTGTTCCCGCGCTCCTGCAGTGGTCAGTCGTAGGGGTTGGTGAGCACCGGGCGCGCCTCGAGGACGCTGAAGGTCACCGACGCGCCGTCGGTGGTCGTGGTGCCGGGGACGTCGGCATCGGCCCCGCCGTCGACGCTGTAGGTGCCGCTCCAGGTGGTGGTCAGCGAGGCGGTGTAGGTGCCGCTGCGGTAGTCGTGGCTGACCGTGTGGTCGGGGAACGGGGCGCCGGGGTCGGTGCTGGTCAGGGTGGTGCCGTCGCCGGTGTGCCAGGTGAACCCGGTGGCGGTGGCGACGATGTCGACGGTGAAGCCGCGGATGTCGACGGTGAAGGTCTGGGTGGTCGGACCGTCGGTGTAGAAGACGACGGGCAGGCCGGCGAGGGCGTTGCCGGGGGGCTGCTGGTGGGCGGGCAGCTGGGGGAGCGGCAGGGTCTGGAAGTAGCGGAACACCTCGCCGGGCGACGGCGGCGGGTTGAGCGCGGTGATGTCCACGCACGACTGCGCGAGGGCGATCCAGGCGCCTACCGGAGTTCCGGGCGCTCCACCAAGCGCGTCGAATCCGTCGGCGGTCGTCCCGTCGGCGAGGACGAGGCGTTGCTGCTCGATGACGAGCATCTGCACGACGCGATCCGGAGGCGCGGGGCAGAAGGCGTCGTCCTCCGCTCGACAGGTCGCCCCGAGAGCCGTGTCGACATCGCACGGTGCGCTGAGGCGGTAGCGGTACGGCGGAGTTGGGACCGCTTCGTTGCTGGCGGTCCACCCCCCGCCAGGGCTCTGAGCAACGTGCGCCGCCGTTAGGGCACCTGGGATGGGACGAACATCGGGACAGAATCTTCTATCGCAATCTCCCGGCGCTGCCTGAGCGGTCGTAGAAACAAGCAGCGCGAGGATGCACGCTGTAAGCAAGATGACTAACTGGGTCCGGTTTTTCGTCATTCCAGCGTCAACGTGGTCATTGTCCAAGATTCGCGGTTGCTGTCCCAAGCCAGCGCCACGCCACCGCTCAGTTCCAAGTATTCGGGAGTTTCCAGGTCCTCGATAGGTGCACCCGAAGCATCCTTGACGACCAATGGAGCTTGGTCGGCGCGTAGAGCCAGCTCTGCCGCCCCTTCCTTCATGAGAGGGCTGCCGACCGCGGTGATGTTCAGCGAACCTCCGGCGTATTGATACCCCGCGGCGGCGTCCTGCTCGACAGCAATTGCGATGCGGTCGCAATCACGGCAGCCGTCGCTGAACTCGCGGAGGGGGGCGGCGTCCATGACGGTCGATGTCCGGTTGATCAGGTCGATGTAGTACCGCACGAATGCCTCGGCGCCCGCCGCATCCTGCGTGCGTGCCTCGTCGGGCATCGGCAGGTCGGCCGGGCCGAGCGGTGGCAGCCCGGCGTCCGTCGACGGGCTCGCGGCGCTCGCACTCGGCAGGGTGTCGCTGGCCGGCTGCTCCTGCGCGCACCCGCCCAGCAGGGCCACCCCCGCCGTCAGACCCGCCACCATCCGCAGCGCCGCGCGCCGTGCCACTCGTCCTCCCGTGTCGATCTCCGGACGCGGACACTACGGAGCGGCGCGGACCCGGGCACGCGAGCCTGTGGACAACCACCCGATCGCATTGCGTCGCCGCCGCCGCATGCCACGATCAACGGGTGACGACCGCCTCGAACCGTCCCGTGACCCGACGGACCGCACGCGTGGCGGGCGCCGCGATGCTCGCGCTGCCGGCCCTGCTCCTGGGCTGCTCCAGCGACGACGCGTCGGGGGAGGGCTCCGGCGGCGAGGCGCAGGGCACCGAGACGATCGCGCTGGGGATCATCCCGATCATCGACGTCGCGCCGATCTACCTCGGTCAGGAGCAGGGCTTCTTCGAGGAGCAGGGCATCGAGCTGGACCTGAGCGCCGGGCAGGGCGGTGCCGCGATCGTCCCCGGTGTCGCCAGCGGCAGCATCGACATCGGGTTCGGCAACAACTTCTCGCTGGTCGTCGCTGCCTCCAGCGGCCTGCCCCTGAAGGTCATCGCCAGCGGCGTCGACAGCACCCAGGACGCCGAGCGGGACCAGTTCACCATCGTCACCGACGACCCGGCGATCACCCGGCCCGCCGACCTGGCGGGCAAGCGGGTCGCGACCAACACCATCAACTCCATCGGGGACAGCGTCGTCGGCGCCTCCGTCCGCTCCGACGGCGGCGACCCGGAGACGATCACCTTCGTCGAGCTGCCGTTCCCGAACATGGCCGCGGCGCTGGCGGCGGGCGACGTCGACGCCGCGTGGCTGGTGGAGCCGTTCGTCACCCTGGCCGAGCAGCAGGGGATCCGCGTCCTCACCACGCCGCTGAACGACTTCACCGACGTCCAGATCGAGGTCTCGACCTACTTCACGAGCACCCAGTTCGCCAGCGAGAACGCCGACCTGGTGGAGCGCTTCACCACGGCTCTGGACCAGTCGCTCACCTACGCGCAGGAGAACCCCGAGGAGGCCCGGGCCATCCTGCCGACGTACCTGGACATCGACCCGGCGCTGGCCGAGCAGGTCCGCCTCCCGGAGTGGAACACCGAGGTCAGTGAGGAGACCTTCGAGGTCTTCACCGACCTGGCCGAGACCGAGGGCCTGCTGGACGGCGAGGTCGACCTCGACGCGCTGCTGGAGCAGGTGCGGTGAGTCAGAGCGCGTGCGCGAGGCGGTGCCGCGGCTGGTAGAGCAGCATCCAGCCGGCCCCGGGCACGCGCAGCGACGTCACGAGCCCGTAGCCCTGGTCCTCGACGTCGGGCCGGACCTCCACGCCGCGCTCTCGGAGGTCGGCCATCGTGGCCTCGATGTCGTCGCACATGAGCGAGGCCTGGTGGTACGGCACGGCCGACCACGCCTCGGCGCCGTCCCCCGAGGTCGGGTGCACGCCCAGCTCGCTCGGCGGCGTCTTGAAGATGAGCCAACCGCCGCCGGCGTCCAGTGACGGCCAGCGCAACACCTCCGCGAGGAAGCGCCGGGTGGCCGGCGGGTCCTCGGAGTAGACGATCGTGTGGAAGCCGGTGATCACCGCTCCACGCTAGGCCCCGAGGCGGTCGGCCAGCTCCTCGAACGAGCGCACCGACAGGTCGGCGTCCGGATCGGTCCGCGGCGGCACCCGCCGGCCGCCGTGCTCGTCGGGCCGGTGGACGTAGGCCGTCCGCAGCCCGCGGGCGCGCGCCGCCACCAGGTCCTCGACGTGCGCGGCGACCATCAGCACCTCCGACGCCGGCAGGGCCAGCAGCCGCGGTGCGGCGTCGTACACCTCGGGGTCGGGCTTGTAGTGCTGCACGATCTCCGCACCGAGCACGCAGTCCCAGGGCAGGCCCGCCCGCCTGGCCATCTCCACGATCAGCGCCACGTTGCCGTTGGACAGCGGCGCCAGCACGTGCGAGCGCGCCAGCCGGGTGAGCCCGGGGAGGACGTCGGGCCACGGGTCCAGCCGGTGCCAGGCGAGCGTCAACTCGTCCCGAACCCCGGGCGGCACCGAGGCCAGCCCCGCGTCGGCGAGGACGTCGTCCAGCGAGGCGCGGTGCAGCGCGTCCAGCGGCGTCCACGGCAGGTCGCCCGAGCGCACCCGCTCCATCGACGGCGCGTACCGGCCCCGCCAGTCGTCGGCCAGGGCCGCGGCGTCGACCGACGGGCCCAGCAGCCGGCGCACCTCGCGCGCGACCCCGCCGCGCCAGTCGACGACCGTGCCGAACACGTCGAAGACCAGCGCCCGCACCTCCACGCGGCTACAGCCCCAGCGCGGCGGACATCTCCGCGCGCAGCTCGTCCAGCTCGTCGGCGCCGCGGCCCCGCGCGGCGATCAGCCCGGCGTCGTCGTGCACCGGGACCACCGTCTCCAGGTACGCCTTGAGCTTGGGCTCGGTGCCGCTGGGCCGGACGACCACCCGGACGCCGTCCCCGAGCAGGCGGACGGCGTCCACCGGCGGCTCCTCGTGCGCCAGGTCGGTGCACGTCACCTCCCGCCCGAGCAGCCGGGACGGCGGCGCGGCGCGCAGCCGGGCCATCGTGTCCGCGATCCGCCCGAGGTCCTCGACGCGCGCCGACAGCTGCCCGGTCACGAACAGCCCGTGCTCGCCGGCCAGCTCGTCCAGCCGGTCCAGGAGGGTGCGCCCAGACGCCTTGAGCTCCGCGGCCAGCAGCGCGACGGCCAGGGCGGCGGAGATGCCGTCCTTGTCGCGCACCACCTCCGGCGCGACGGCGTACCCCAGCGCCTCCTCGTAACCGAAGACCAGTGGCACCTCCGGCGTGCCGGCGCGGACGATCCACTTGAACCCGGTCGGCGTCTCGGCGAACCGCACCCCGGAGGCCGCGGCCAGCGCGGCCAGCAGCGAGCCGCTCACCAGCGACGCCGCGTACGTGCCCCGCACCCCGCGGCGCAGCAGCCAGTCGGCCAGCAGCGCGCCGACCTCGTCGCCGGTCAGCTGGCGGCCGCCGCACACGACCGAGCAGCGGTCGGCGTCGGGGTCCTCGGCGATGGCGACGTCCGCGTCGACGCGGGCGGCGAGTGCCTGCAGCAGGTCGACCGCGCCCGGCTCCTCCGGGTTCGGGAAGGTGACGGTCGGGAACGCCGGGTCGGGGGAGTCCTGCGCGTCGACGCTCACCGGCGGCGCGAACCCGGCGGCGGCGAACACCGCGCGGGTGGTCTCGGCCCCGACGCCGTGCATCGCGGTGTACGCCACCGTGAGCGCCGCCCGGTCGGCCGCCGGCACGCGGCCGGGGTCGAGCGCGGCGACGACCGCGGCGACGTAGTCCGAGGCGACGTCGTCCCCGAGCGTGCCCCAGTCGTCGGAGCGCGGCACCTCCCGCGCCGGGCCCACCGCGGCGATCGCCGCCTCGATCAACCGGTCGGCAGGGGGCACGAGCTGGGCGCCGTCGTCCAGGTAGACCTTGTAGCCGTTGTCGTCGGGCGGGTTGTGGCTGGCGGTCACCATCACCCCGGCGGCGCAGCCCAGGTGCCGGACGGCGAAGGCGAGCACCGGCGTGGGCAGCGGCCGCGGCAGCGCCGAGACGGCGAACCCCGCCCCGGCCAGCACCGCCGCGGAGACCCGGGCGAACTCGTCGGAGCGGCGGCGGGCGTCGAAGCCGATGACCACCCCGGCGCCGGCGTGCCCCGCGTCGGACAGGTACCGGCCCAGCCCGGCCGCGGCGCGGGTCACGACGGCCGCGTTCATCCCGGCCGGCCCGGCCCGCAGCGGGCCGCGCAGCCCGGCGGTGCCGAACGCCAGCGGGCCGGCGAAGCGGCGCTCCAGCTCGGCGAGGTCGGCCGCCTCGACCAGCGCCTCGATCTCCGCGCGGTCGCCGGCGTGCGGATCGGCGTCGGCCCAGTCGCGGGCCGCGTCGAGGACGCTCATCGATCGGCTCCGCTGCCCGGCGCGATGTCGCCGCGGGGGAGCGGCGGCTCGAAGCGCTCGGCGTCGAACTCCGCGGTCGTGTACTCGCCGCCCACCCGCGCGTGCACCGGGTCGGTCAGGTCCGGCTCGCCGTGCACCTCGACCAGCGCCGACGCGAAGACCTCGGCGTCGTCGGACGGCTCGTAGCCCAGCGCCCGTGCGGCAGTGAGGTCCCACCAGTTGCGGGTGTTGGCCGAGACGCCCCAGACGACGGCGAAGCCGGGGGCCGGCGCCCGCAGCGCGGCGTCGACGAGGGCCACCTGGTCGCGCGGGGACAGCCACGTCGACAGCTGCCGCACCGTCGTCGGCTCGGGGAAGGCGCTGCCGATCCGCAGGCAGACGACGTCGAGGCCGTACCGGTCCACGTAGAGGGAGCCCAGCGCCTCCATCGCCACCTTGGCGACGCCGTAGTACGTGTCCGGCCGCGGCGGGGCGTCGACCTCCCGCAGCAGGCCGCCGTCCGGCCGCGGGGTGTAGCCGGTGGCGTGGTTGCTGCTGGCCAGCACGACGCGGGAGACCCCGGCCCGGCGTGCGGCCTCCAGCGCGCAGTAGGTGCCCTCGATGTTGGCGTGCGAGATCGCCGGCCAGGTCGACTCCCCGGAGATCCCGGCCAGGTGGACGACGGCGGAGGCGCCCGCGACGGCGTCCTCCATCGCGGCGAGGTCGGTGGCGTCGGCGACCACCTGCTCCTCGCCGGGGCGGGTGTCGACGATCGGGACGACGTCGAGGCAGCGGACCGCCCAGCCGCGCTCGGGCAGCCCGCCGCGCAGCGCCGTCCCGATCCGACCGGCCGCGCCGGTGACCAGCACCGGGCCACTCACGGCAGCCGCCCGATCAGCTGCACCAGGAACTCGCCGAGGCGCCCGGCGGCGGCGCGCCCCGCGGCGAGCACCTCCTCGTGGTCCAGCTTCTCGCCGGTGATGCCGGCCGCCGCGTTGGTGACCATCGACAGGCCCATGACCTCCAGGCCGGCGGCGCGGGCGGCGATCGCCTCCAGCGCCGTGGACATGCCCACCAGGTCGGCGCCGAGCGTGCGCAGCATGCGGATCTCGGCCGGCGTCTCGTAGTGCGGGCCGGGCAGCGCGGCGTACACGCCCTCGGTCAGGGCGGGGTCCAGCTCGCGGGCCAGCGCCCGCAGCCGCGCCGAGTAGAGGTCGGTGAGGTCGACGAACGTGGCGCCGACCAGCGGTGAGCGCGCGGTCAGGTTGAGGTGGTCGCTGATCAGCACCGCCTGCCCGACCCGGTGCTCCGGCGCCAGCCCGCCGGCCGCGTTGGTGAGGACGACGGTGCGCACGCCCGCGGCGGCCGCCGCCCGGACGCCGTGCACCACCGGCTCCACGCCGCGGCCCTCGTACAGGTGCGTGCGGCCCAGGAACAGGAGCACGCGGCGCTGGCCCACCCGGACCGAGCGCACCTCGCCGCCGTGGCCGACCGCGGTCGGCGCGGCGAACCCCGGCAGCTCGCCGATGGGCACGGAGGCCTCGGCGGCGCCGAAGGCGTCCGCGGCCGGCGCCCAGCCCGACCCCATGACGACGGCGACGTCGTGGCCGGCGCCGAGGGCGGTGGTGAGGTCGTCGGCCGCGGAGCGGGCGAGGGTCGCGGGGTCGGTCCCGGCGGGGGGTTGGCTCACCGGGCGACGCTAACCCAGCACCGCGGCGGTCCGGGACGACACATCTGCCCCACCCATCCCGCACCGGGCGTGTCCACCGGCGCCGGGGGCCCGGACCCGGAGCATGGGCGGGTGCAGCGCATCGACATCGACGGCGTCCCGGTCCTCACCGCCCCCGGCCCGGACCGGACCACCGCCGCACTCGTGTTCGGGGTGGGCCTCCGGGACGAGACCTTCGCCGGCATCGAGGTGACCCACCTCGTCGAGCACCTGGCGATGAGCGCGCTGCCCAAGTCGCACCTGCGCTGCAACGCGGTCACCGACGTGGACACCACCACCTTCGTCGCGACCGGCCGCCCGGCGGCGGTCGGCGCGTTCCTCGAGGGGGTCTGCCGCGCCCTGGCCGACCTGCCGACCGACCGCATCGACGTCGAGATCGGGGTGCTGGACGCGGAGAACTGCTCCACCGCCGACTCGACCCTCGGCGCGCTGTGGGCCGCCCGGTTCGGCCTGGCCGGTCCGGGGCTGGTGGTCGCCGACGGCCCCGGCCGGGAGTTCCTGACCGAGGACGTCGTGCGCGCGCACGCCCGCCGCTGGTTCGTGCGGGCCAACGCCGCGCTGTGGTGCCGCGGCCCGCTGCCGGAGGGCCTGCGGCTGCCCCTGCCCGACGGCCCGCGCCCGGAGCGCACCACCCCGGAGTCGCGCCCGCAGACCGGGCCGGTCTGGACCGTCGTCCCCGGCAGCGGGGTCGGCCTGCTGCTGGGCGCCACCGGCCCGTGGGACCCGGCGCTGCGCCTGGGCGTCGAGGTGCTCCTCGACCGGCTGCGCGACACCGCCCGGCACCGGCGCGGCATCAGCTACTCGGTCGACTCGGTGGGCCTGGACCTGCACGCCGGCCACCGGGAGGTCGCCGTGGTCGTGGACGCCCGGCAGGGCCAGGAGTCCGCGGTCGCCGACCTGGTGTGGGAGCAGTTCGTCGCCCTGGGCGAGGCCGGCCCGACGGCGGCGGAGCTGGCGCACGCGGTCGCCGGTTTCGAGGAGGAGCTCGACGCCGACGAGCAGGCCGTCGTCGAGGCCGAGCTGGTCGACGCCGCCTACTGCGCGGTCAGCGGCCTGCCGTTCCGGCCGGTCCAGGACGTGGTGCGGGCCTGGCGGACCACCACCGCCGAGGACGTCGCCGCCGCGCTGCGGGCGGCGCGGGGGACGGTGGTGCTCGCGGTGCCCGAGGGGGTGTCCTACGCGGGACCGGGCGCCCCGGTGGAACGGCGCACGCTGTGCTGGGTCGAGCCGGTGCTGCCGGACGGCGAGACGTTCCGCCCGCCCCTGGCCGCCCGCGTCCTCGGCCGGGCGCAGGGGCGCACCCTCGTCGTCGGCACCACCGCGCTGGCGCACCGGGCCGCCGACGGCGACGTCCACCGCATCCCGTGGGAGCTGCTGGAGTGCGCCGTCCCCACCGAGGACGGCCGCGGCCTGCTCGTCGTGGGCCGCAACCTCTGCACCGTCCCCGTGCACGAGGACGTCTTCGGCCGGCGCGCGGTGGCCGCCGTGCGCGCGCGGGTGCCCGCCGACCGCTGGGTGGCCCGGCCGGCGCGGCGGCAGGAGGCCCTCGTCCGCGCGTCCTGACCGGTCGCGGGGGCCGTTCCGGCAGCCGGGAGCGGTGATCGTCCCTAGACTCCGGGCGTGCAGATCCCGTTCCGCTCCTCCGAGCGAGCCAGCCTGGGAGTCGAGTGGGAGCTGCAGCTCGTCGACCTCGGGACGCGGCAGCTGACCGCCGGCGCCATCGAGATCCTCGACGAGATCAGACCCGAGGGCGCCGACGAGCACCCCAAGGCCAAGCACGAGCTGCTGCAGTCGACGATCGAGATCATCACCGGCATCTGCACGACCGTCGGCGAGGCGAAGGCGGACCTCGCCGGCACGCTCGCCGAGGTGCAGGCCGCCGCGGAGCGCCGCGGGCTGGGCCTGATGTGCGCCGGCACCCACCCGTTCACCGACTGGCAGACCCAGCAGATCTCGCCGAAGGAGCGTTACCTCCAGCTGGTCGAGAAGATGCAGTGGCTGGCCCGCCGGCTGCAGATCTTCGGCGTCCACGTGCACGTCGGCGTCCGGGCGCCGGAGAAGGCGATCCCGATCGTCAACGCGCTCACCCAGTACGTGCCGCACTTCCTCGCGCTGTCGGCGTCCTCCCCGTACTGGGTCGGCGCCGACACCGGCCTGGCCAGCGCCCGGTCGAAGGTCTTCGAGGGCATGCCGACCGCGGGGCTGCCCTACCAGCTGTCGGGCTGGGACCGGTTCGAGGACTACATGGAGACGCTGATCTCCACCCACGCCATCGAGAGCGTGCGCGAGGTGTGGTGGGACATTCGCCCGCACCCCGACTTCGGCACCGTCGAGCTGCGCATCTGCGACGGGCTGCCCACGCTCGACGAGATCGGCGCGGTCGCCGCGCTGTCCCAGTGCCTGGTCGAGCAGTTCGACCGCGAGCTCGACCGCGGCTACACCCTGCCGGTCCCGGCCGGCTGGATCCTGCGCGAGAACAAGTGGCGGGCGGCCCGCTACGGCATGGACGCCGACATCGTGGTCGACGAGAAGGGCACCGTCCGGCCGGTGCGCCAGGCGATCACCGACCTGGTCGAGGACCTCGAGCCCACCGCCCGCCGGCTGGGCTGCGAGGCCGAGCTGGCCGACGTCGAGCGGGTCCTCGCCGTGGGCGCGTCCTACCAGCGGCAGCGGGCGGTCGCGGCCGCCCACGACGGCGACCTGTGTGCCGTGGTCGACAGCCTCCTCGCCGAGCTGCGGAACGGGCTGCCGGCCCCCGACCCCGCGGGGGCTCGCGGCGCATGACCGAGTTCCCGGAGAAGCTGGGAACCGCGGTGGACGAGTGGGCCGCCGAGCGGCAGCCGCAGCTGGTGGCCGTCCGCCGCCACCTGCACGCGCACCCGGAGCTGGCCTTCGCGGAGTTCGAGACGACGTCCTTCCTCGAGCAGCGGCTGCGCAACACCGGTCTGGACCCGCGGCGGCTGCCGACCGGCACCGGCCTGGTCGTCGAGGTGGGCTCGGGGCATCCCACCGTGGTGCTGCGGGCCGACATCGACGCGCTGCCGCTGGCCGACCTCAAGGACGTCCCGTACGCCTCGACCCGCGAGGGCCTGTGCCACGCCTGCGGGCACGACGTGCACACCACCGTCGTCCTGGGGGTGGCCATGGCGCTGGCCACCCTCGACGACGTGCCCGGCACCGTGCGCTGCGTCTTCCAGCCCGCCGAGGAGTCGGTGCCCGGCGGGGCCACCGAGGTGGTCGCGGCCGGGGTCCTGGACGGCGCCTCGCGGGCGTTCGCCCTGCACTGCGACCCCTCGCTGCCGGCCGGGACGGTGGGCCTGCGCACCGGCGCCATCACCGCCGCCTGCGACCGGATGGACGTCACCCTCACCGGCCCCGGCGGGCACACCGCCCGCCCCCAGCTCACCGTCGACCTGGTCGACGCCCTCGGCCGGCTGATCACCGACCTGCCCTCGCTGCTCTCGCGGCAGGTGGACCCGCGGGCGGGCATGTCGCTGGTGTGGGGCGCGGTCAACGCCGGGGTGGCGGCCAACGCCATCCCGCAGCGCGGCTCCCTGCGCGGCACCGTCCGCGTGCTGGACCGGGACATGTGGCAGGAGGCCGAGACGGTCCTGCGCTCGCTGGTCGAGCGGGTGGCGGCCACGACCGGCGCCGGGGTGGAGGTCGACTACGTGCGCGGCGTGCCGCCGGTGGTCAACGACCCGCGCGCGGTGGCGCTGCTGCGCTCGGCGGCGCTGGAGACCGTGGGCAACGACGGCCTGCGGCTCTCGCCGCAGAGCATGGGCGGGGAGGACTTCGGCTGGTTCGCCGAGGTGCTGCCCATCGCCCTGGCCCGGCTGGGCACCCACCCCGGAGGCGCGCCCCTGGACCTGCACCGGGGCACCTTCGACGTCGACGAGCGCGCCATCGGGGTCGGGGTGCGGCTGCTGGCCCGCACCGCCCTGCACGCGCTGGCGGCCGACGCCGGGGCGGCGCCGTCCGGCCACTCGCCGCACCCTGGCCGGGCACGTCCCGGCGAACGGCGGTAGACACTCCGCAGACCCACGAGGGGAGCCCGACGATGCGTTCCGCCGATCAGCAGCCGGCCCATCCCGGCGACGCCGAGGTGCCGGCCGAGCACGAGGTCCCCGAGGACCTCCGGCTCGCGGGGGAGTTCCCCGCGGTCTCCCGCGAGCAGTGGCGCGACCTGGTCGCCGGCGTGCTGCGCAAGGCCGGCCGCGAGCAGCTGCCCGACCCGGTCGAGGACGCGCTGCGCCGGCCCGTCGCGACCGGGGTGAGCGTCGGCCCGCTGTACACCGCCGAGGACGCCGGGGAGCTGCCCGCCACGGTCGGCGTCCCCGGTCTCCCGCCGTTCGTCCGCGGGGCCCGAGCGGGTGCCGCGGACGGGAACGCGCCCGGGAGCTGGGACATCCGGCAGCGGCACGCCCACCCCGACGTCGCGGTCACCCGGGAGGCGATCGCCGCCGACCTCGAGAACGGCGTCACCTCGCTGTGGCTGGTCCTCGGCGAAGGCGCGATCCCCGTCGGCTCGCTGGGCGAGGTGCTCACCGACGTCCTCCTGGACCTCGCGCCGGTGACCGTGCAGGGCGGCGAGCCGGCAGCGGAGGCGTTCCTGGGCCTCGTCGAGGGGCGCGGCGACCTCGCACCCGGCGGCTCGCTGGGCCTGGACCCGCTCGGCCTGCACGCCGCCTCCGGCCAGGGGCAGGACCTCTCCGGCCTGGCCGGGTTCGCCCGCCGCGCCGCGGCCCATCCGGGTCTGCGCACCGTCGTCGTCGACGCCACGGTGTACGCCGACGCCGGGGCGTCCGCGGTCGAGGAGCTCGGCTGCGCGCTGGCCGCCGGGGTGGCCTACCTGCGCGCGTTGACCGACTCCGCGGACGGGGGTCAGGGCCTCTCCGTCGACGAGGCGTTCGGCCAGCTGGAGTTCCGGTTCGCCGCCAGCGCCGACCAGTTCACGACCATCGCCGGCCTGCGTGCCGCCCGGCGGCTGTGGGACCGCGTCGGCGAGGTCAGCGGGGCGTCGGCCGACGTGCGGGGGCAGCGGCAGCACGCCGTCACCTCCTCGGTCATGACCACCCGCCGCGACCCGTGGGTGAACATGCTGCGCACCACGGTCGCCTGCTTCGCGGCCGGCGTGGGCGGGGCCGACGCCGTGACGGTGCAGCCCTTCGACGCCGCGCTCGGCCTGCCCGACGCGTTCTCCCGCCGGATCGCGCGCAACACCCAGAGCCTGCTGGTCGAGGAGGGGCACCTGGCGCGGGTCCTCGACCCGGCCGGCGGCTCCTGGTACGTGGAGTCGCTGACCGAGTCGCTGGCGCGCGCCGCCTGGGCGTGGTTCACCGAGATCGAGGCCGCCGGCGGGCTGGCCGCCGCCCTCGACTCGGGCCTGGTCGCCGACCGCATCGGCACCGCGTGGTCGACCCGGTCCCTGCGGCTGGCCTCCCGCACGGAGGCGATCACCGGGGTCAGCGAGTTCCCCAACCTGACCGAGCGGCTGCCGGAGCGGCAGCCGGCCGCCGAGGTGCTGCCGCGCGGGGGGCTGCCGCGGGTGCGCGCGGCGCAGGAGTACGAGGCGCTGCGGGACCGCGCCGAGGCCGCACCCGGCCAGGCGCGGGTCTACCTGGCCACCATCGGCCCGATCGCCCGGCACACCGCCCGGGCCACCTTCGCGGCCAACCTCTTCCAGGCCGGCGGGCTCGACACGCCGGCCGGCGACGGCGCCGGCGGCCTCCCCGGCGCGGGCACGACGGTGGCCTGCATCTGCGGCACCGACAAGGACTACGCGGAGTCCGCGGCGGCGCTCGCCGCAGAGCTGCGCGCCGCCGGAGCCACCTCGGTGTGGCTGGCCGGCAAGCCGTCGCTCGCCGTGGACGGCGTCGACGGGTACGTGTACGCCGGGTGCGACGCGCTCGACGTGTTGCAGCGAGTCCACGAGCAGCTGGGAGTGCCGGCATGAGCCTGATCCCCGACTTCAGCGGCGTCGAGCTGGGCCGCCCGGCGGCGGCCGGTGGCGTCTCGATCGACGACTGGGCCAAGCGGTTCGAGGAGACCACCGGGCGCAGCGTCGCCGAGGCCGCGTGGGAGACGCCCGAGGGCATCGCCGTCCCCCCGCTGTACACCCCCGCCGACCTCACCGGGCTGGACTTCCTGGCCACCTACCCGGGCGCCCCGCCGTACCTCCGCGGGCCCTACCCGACGATGTACACCACCCAGCCCTGGACCGTCCGCCAGTACGCCGGCTTCTCCACCGCCGCGGCGTCCAACGCGTTCTACCGGCGCAACCTGGCCGCCGGGCAGAAGGGCCTGTCGGTCGCGTTCGACCTGCCCACCCACCGCGGCTACGACTCCGACCACCCGCGGGTCGTCGGCGACGTCGGGATGGCCGGCGTGGCGATCGACTCGATCCTGGACATGCGGCAGCTGTTCGACGGCATCCCGCTGGACCGGATGAGCGTCTCGATGACCATGAACGGCGCGGTGCTGCCGGTGCTGGCGCTCTACATCGTCGCCGCCGAGGAGCAGGGGGTGGCGCACGCGCAGCTGACCGGGACCATCCAGAACGACATCCTCAAGGAGTTCATGGTCCGCAACACCTACATCTACCCGCCGAAGCCGTCGATGCGGATCATCAGCGACATCTTCGCGTTCACCTCGCAGGAGATGCCCCGGTTCAACTCGATCTCGATCTCCGGCTACCACATCCAGGAGGCCGGGGCGACGGCCGACCTGGAGCTGGCCTACACGCTGGCCGACGGCGTGGAGTACCTGGCGGCGGGCCGGGACGCCGGGCTGGACGTCGACGCGTTCGCGCCGCGGCTGTCCTTCTTCTGGGCCATCGGCATGAACTTCTTCATGGAGGTCGCCAAGCTGCGGGCCGCGCGGCTGCTGTGGGCGCGGCTGGTGCGCGACGCCGGGGCGCAGAACCCGAAGTCGATGTCGCTGCGCACGCACTCGCAGACCTCGGGCTGGTCGCTGACCGCGCAGGACGTCTACAACAACGTCGTCCGGACCTGCCTGGAGGCGATGGCCGCCACGCAGGGGCACACCCAGTCGCTGCACACCAACGCCCTCGACGAGGCGCTCGCGCTGCCCACCGACTTCTCCGCCCGGATCGCCCGCAACACCCAGCTGCTGCTGCAGCAGGAGTCGGGCACCACGCGGGTGATCGACCCGTGGGGCGGCTCGGCGTACGTGGAGAAGCTGACCTACGACCTGG
Source organism: Geodermatophilus sp. CPCC 206100 (assembly GCF_048569675.1). NCBI lineage: Bacteria > Bacillati > Actinomycetota > Actinomycetes > Geodermatophilales > Geodermatophilaceae > Geodermatophilus > Geodermatophilus sp. CPCC 206100. The sequence continues at coordinate 5,797 of NZ_JAQISV010000014.1, read as the reverse complement.
CCCGCCGCGCCTGGGCGCACATCGAGGAGGTCGCCGAGCACGGCGGCATGGCGCAGGCGATCGACGACGGCATCCCGAAGCTGCGCATCGAGGAGGCCGCCGCGCGCACCCAGGCCCGCATCGACTCGGGCCGGCAGCCGGTGATCGGCATCAACAAGTACCGGGTCGAGGCCGACGAGCAGATCGAGGTGCTGCGGGTCGACAACGCCGACGTGCTGGCCCAGCAGAAGGCGAAGCTCGCGGAGCTGCGCGCGTCCCGGGACGGCTCGGCGGTGGAGGAGACGCTGCGCCGGCTCACCGACGCGGCCCGCGCCGCGGCCGAGGGCCGCCGGGACCGGCCCAACCTGCTCGAGCTCGCCGTCGCCGCGGCCCGGGCCCAGGCGACCGTCGGGGAGATCTCCGACGCGCTCGAGGAGGTCTGGGGGCGGCACTCGGGGCAGGTGCGCACCATCTCGGGTGTGTACCGCGACGAGGCAGGGACATCCGGGCCGGTGGAGGAGACCCGCCGGCTGGCCGAGGCGTTCGAGGAGGCCGAGGGACGGCGGCCGCGCATCCTGGTCGCCAAGATGGGCCAGGACGGGCACGACCGCGGCCAGAAGGTCATCGCCACCGCCTTCGCCGACCTGGGCTTCGACGTCGACGTCGGCCCGCTGTTCCAGACCCCGGAGGAGGTCGCGCGGCAGGCGGTCGAGGCCGACGTCCACGTCGTGGGCGTCTCCTCGCTGGCGGCCGGGCACCTCACGCTGGTGCCGGCGCTGCGGGACGCGCTGGCGGCGCTCGGGGCCGACGACGTGGTCGTCGTGGTCGGCGGTGTCATCCCGCCCGACGACGTGCCGACGCTGCAGGAGATGGGCGCCGCCGCGGTCTTCCTCCCCGGCACGGTGATCGCCGAGGCCGCGCAGGACCTGCTGCGCACGCTCTCGGGCCGCCTCGGCCACGCATGAGCCCGACGGCCGTCGGGAGGGCGGGGTGAGCCGGACGGTCGACGTGCCGGCACTGGTCGAGGGGGTGCTGGCCGGGGACCGCCGCTCGGTGGCGCGGGCGATCACCCTCGTCGAGTCGCAGCGCGCCGACCACCGCGAGCGTGCCCAGGAGCTGCTGGTCGGGCTGCAGCCGCACGCCGGCGGAGCCCGGCGGGTGGGGATCAGCGGCGTGCCCGGCGTCGGGAAGTCCACGTTCATCGACGAGCTCGGGGTCACGCTCACCGCCGCGGGGTCGAAGGTGGCGGTGCTCGCCGTCGACCCGTCGTCCGCCCGGTCCGGCGGCTCGATCCTCGGGGACAAGACGCGGATGGCCCGGCTGTCGGTGGACCCGGCGGCGTTCATCCGGCCCTCGCCGACGTCCGGGACCCTCGGTGGGGTGGCCCAGGCGACCCGCGAGTCGATCGTCGTCGTCGAGGCGGCCGGCCACGACGTCGTCCTCGTCGAGACCGTCGGGGTCGGGCAGTCGGAGATCGCCGTCGCGGAGATGGTCGACTCCTTCCTGTTCCTGACGCTGGCCCGCACCGGCGACCAGCTGCAGGGCATCAAGCGCGGCATCCTGGAGATCGCCGACGTCATCGCCGTGAACAAGGCCGACGGGCCGGGGGCGGCCGACGCGCGGAAGGCGGCGCGGGAGCTGGCCGGGGCGATCCGGATGCTGCGGGGGCACGGGGAGGACTGGGAGGTCCCGGTGCTCACCTGCGCCGGGCTGACCGGTCAGGGGTTGGACGCGGTGTGGGCGGCGCTGGTCGAGCACCAGGAGCGCCGGCGAGCCTCGGGCGCCCTGGAGGACCGGCGGCGCGACCAGCAGGTGCGCTGGACCTGGCAGCTGGTGCGCGGCGAGCTCGAGCACCGGCTGCGCGCGCACCCCGGCGTCCGGGCGGCCGCGCCGGAGCTGGAGAAGGCGGTGCTCGCCGGGGAGCTCACCCCCGCCCTGGCCGCCCGGCAGCTGCTGGAGACCTTCCTCGGGGACGACGCCGGGCGCTGACCAACCTCGCAGCGTGCGCACCCCTCACTCCCTGTCACGTCCGCTGGTCGCCGTCGGTACCGCGCTGAGCGCTGCTGCTCGCCGGGTGCGGCTCGGACGAGACCTGCGCGGCGGCCGAGGCACTGCCGGCCGGCGGCTCGGTGACCGACCCCGTCCTGTTCGACCCGGGCGACGACATCACCGCCGCGCAGGACGAGCTCACCGACTGGTGGTTCGACACCTGCGCGTGAGCGCGGCTCACACGCCGGTCGAGCGGCACTCCCGCGCGCGGAGCTCGGCCACGTAGTCGTCGGGCGCCCCGGCGGCCTGGGCGGCGTCGGCCAGCGCGCCGAGGTAGCGGGCCGAGGGCAGCCCGCCCTCGAACGCGTCGAGCACGTAGACGTAGGCCACCTGGTCGTCGGCCAGCGTGTTCACCCGCAGGTGCAGCTTCCGGTAGAGGCCGAGGTCGGCGCCCTCCCACGCGTCGAGCGCCCGCTCGTCGGCGTCGGTGAGGTCGTAGAGGGCGACGAAGACGCCGGGGGAGAGGGACTCGCCCGGCGTGGTGTCGTCGGGCACGAGCGTGGCCAGGGCCCCCTCCCAGCCGAGTTCCTCCGCGCCGAAGGTCAGCCGCCAGCCCCGGATCCAGCCGGTGCCGGTGTGCGGGGAGGCGGGGCAGCGCCGCAGCATCTGTGCGGGGTCCATGTTCGACCCGTACGCGGCGTAGAGGCCCATCGCCGCCGAGCCTACGGGCGTGTGGCGCGATCGCTCCCGGGGGAGGGACGACGGGGGCCGCGGCCGCCGGGGAGAATGGCCGCAGCACCGTGTCCACCGCGCACCGACAAAGGACCCCCATGACCCGCATCGTGATCATCGGCGGCGGACCCGCCGGCTACGAGGCCGCGCTGGTCGCCTCCTCCCTCGGTGCGGAGGTCACCGTCGTCGAGCGGGACGGCATCGGTGGGGCGAGCGTCCTCACCGACTGCGTCCCGTCCAAGACCTTCATCGCCTCGGCCGGCGCGATGACCAACGTCCGCGACTCGGTCTCCCTCGGCGTGCAGGGGGCCGAGCTGGCCGCTGTCGGCATCGACCTGGCCGCGGTCAACCAGCGGGTGAAGGGCCTCGCGGTCGCCCAGTCCTCCGACATCAAGGCCCGCCTGGTCGGCGAGGGCGTGCGCGTGCTGGCCGGGCAGGGCCGCATGGCCGACGAGGACCGCCGGCTGGCCGAGCACCGGGTCCAGGTGCTCGACGCCGACGGCGCGGTGGGCGAGACGCTCGAGTGCGACGTCGTGCTCATCGCCACCGGCGCCGACCCGCGGGTGCTGCCCGGCGCCGAGCCCGACCACGAGCGGATCCTCGACTGGCGCGACGTCTACGACCTGCACGAGATGCCCGAGCACCTGGTCGTCGTCGGCTCCGGCGTCACCGGTGCGGAGTTCGCCTCCGGCTACCTGGAGGGCGGCGTCCCGGTCACCCTCGTCTCCTCCCGCGACCGCGTGCTCCCCGGCGAGGACTCCGACGCCGCCGAGGTGCTCGAGGAGGTCTTCCAGTCCCGCGGCGGACGGCTCGAGCGCGGCCGCGCGGCCGGCGTGCGACGCACCGAGAAGGGGGTCTCGGTCGAGCTGACCGACGGCCGCACCGTCGAGGGCTCCCACGCGCTCATGACGGTCGGGACGGTCCCCAACACCGACGGGCTCAACCTGGAGCGGTGCGGGGTGGAGCTGGCGGAGTCGGGCCACGTGGTCGTAGACCGGGTGTCCCGCACCAACGTCCCGGGGGTCTACGCCGCCGGCGACGTCACCGGCGTCTTCCAGCTGGCCTCGGTCGCGGCCATGCAGGGCCGGATCGCCATGTGGCACGCGCTCGGTGAGGCGGTCAACCCGATCCGGCTGAAGACCGTCTCGGCCAACGTCTTCACCCACCCGGAGATCGCCACGGTCGGGGTGCAGGAGAAGACCCTCGCCGAGGACGCCGACGTCGACGTCGTCCGGCTGTCGCTGGCCACCAACGCGCGGGCCAAGATGGCCGACCTCCGGGACGGCTTCGTGAAGCTGTTCGCCCGCCGGGCCACCGGCGTCGTCGTCGGCGGGGTCGTCGTCGCCCCCGGTGCCTCCGAGCTCATCCTGCCGATCGCCCTGGCGGTGACCAAGGGACTGACGGTGAGCGACATGGCCCAGACCTTCGCGATCTACCCGTCGCTGTCGGGCTCGATCACCGAGGCCGGTCGCCGGCTGATGGGCACCGACGAGCTCGCGTAGCCGGGGCGGCCGGGGCCCGTGCGAGCGCCGGGGCGACTGAGCCGGGTGTGACAGCGGGTTCGGCTGGACTCCCCGGATCCGGTGCCGACGGGGGCGGGGCCCGCCGATGCCAGGGGGGATGCACCCCTCCCGGACGTCCCCCGCCACCCGCCGCCGCCCGCTCCGGGCGCTGGCCGTGGCGGCGACGGCCGCCGCCCTCGCCGTCGGCCTGCCCGCGGTCGCCGCGCAGGCCGAGGAGGCCCCCGGGCAGACCCACGTGGGCGAGGTCGTGCGCGTCTGGACCGACGCCGGCCCGCACGGGGACGCCGCGGCCGAGGCAGCCGCCGGTGCGCCCGTGACCCTGGTCGAGAACGCGGCGGGCGCGTCGGTGCCGGTCCCCGGCGCGGCCGCCGCGGACCTGCCCCTCGGCGCGACCGTCGAGGTCCCCGTCGGCGAGGAGACCGCCGGGGCTGCCGACCAGCCGCCCGCGCCGGAGCTGCCCGACGCCGACGTCCTCCGCACCGCCCCGAGCGGCGGCGCGCCGCTCACCAACCAGGTCACCGTGGCCCGCGTGCTGCTCCCCGGCGCCACCGACGACGGCACCTCCGTGGCGGCGCTGGTCGAGGCCGTCGACACCGAGGTCGCCCCGTTCTGGGCCGGCGAGACCGACGGAGCCATCCGGCTCGGCGTCACCGCCACCGCCACCGACTGGGTGCAGGCGACCGTCGACTGCTCCGACCCGACGCTGCTGTGGAACCAGGTCGGTGCCGCCGTCCACTTCGAGGACGGGCCGGGTCGCCACCTGCTGCTGTACGTCGTCGGCGCGCCGGGGACCGACTGCGCGTACGCGATGGGCGAGGTGGGCGCCGGTCCCGGCGCCGGTGGCCGGGTGTACGTCCGCGACGCCCTGCCCTCGGTGATCGCCCACGAGCTCGGCCACAACTTCGGTCTGGGGCACTCCTCGGGCTCCCAGTGCGACGGCGCGGTCGAGGGCGGCAACTGCCGCACCGCCCCCTACCGGGACTACTACGACGTCATGGGTGCCTCCTGGCGGCAGGTCGGCGCGCTCAACGCCCCGCAGGCGGCCGCGCTGGGCGTGCTGCCCCCGTCGGCCCAGGTGGCGCTGCCCGCCGACGGCGCGACCACCACCCTCGCCCTGGCTCCGCTGTCCGGCCGCACCGGCACCCGCGCCGTCCGGCTGGCCGACACCACCGGTGGCACCTACTGGCTCGAGCTCCGGGCCGCCGCGGGCCGGGACTCCTGGCTCGGCACCGCGGACAACCGCTTCCGGCTGCAGACCGGCGTCCTGCTGCACCGCACCGGCGCGATGCCCGACACCTCGGTGCTGCTCGACGGCAGCCCCGCGGCCGCCGGGGCGTGGGACCGCGACCTGCAGGCCGCCCTGCCGGCCGGGGTCCCGGTGGTCCTCGCCGGCGGGGACCTCGTGGTCACCGTCGCGGAGGTCACCGGGGCGGGCGCGACGGTCACCGTCACCACGACGGCCCCCGCGGCGCCGGTGCCCCCGCAGCCCCAGGCCGCCGGCGCCCCTCGGGTGCTCGCGGGCGCCGCGGGCCGCGCCGCAGCCGCCGGGTCGCCGGGGGCCGGCGACGCACCCG